>WGAN01000178.1 GCA_015494805.1 Caldifarciminota bacterium | reverse complement strand
GTTATTTATTAAAGAGTGATTTTCGGTTTCTTAAAGTCCCACTTTCAATTTTTGAAGGTGAGGATGGGTTAATGCCCCCTCGCATCTTTTTATCAACGTAATTCCCATCTGCCGGATACGCCTGATAGATTGAAATCCCTGCCTTAAATCCTACCGTCGCACATTTCAACGTAGCCTTGTAAAGGTGCGACGCTTCTTTGAGCGGTGTCCGCTCCGATTTCCTGTCCCGCTCGGTGCCGAAGGCTCAATACCTGTGAGCAGACTTTGAAATAGCCCTTCTCCCGGCATGGGGGGACCTTTCACCCGTATAATACCTTCTTGTGAAGGTTGAAGTAGGGGATTTTATAAAGATTTTGCTTGAGACCTTCCCGCCCGATCCCAAGGAGCTGGAGCCGAAGGACCCCATAGAGCTTATAATTAAGTTTATTCTCGCTGGGCAGAACGCGAGCGAGAAAGTTGTGAACGAGGCATACAAGAACCTCACGACCCGTTTTAAGAGTTGGGAGGAGGTCCTCAACGCCCCCGACTGGAAGGTGGCGGAGGCCATCCGGGTGGCCGGCTACTCCAACAAGAAGACGAACTACATAAAGCAGTTCCTACGCTTCGTAGCCAAGCACAACTGGGACCTCTCGTGGATCAAGGACCTGGAGCCTAAGGAGGCGATAGAGGTCCTCAAGCAGATTAAGGGCATACCCTCCCGGAGCATCCGCTACATCCTCGCCTTCAGTTTCAACATGCCCGTCTTCCCCGTAGACCCCCACATAAAGCGGGTCATCCGTCGCCTCGGTATCCTTGGCAACAACGCAACCGAGGAGATGATCAGCGAGTACTTTGAGAGCATAGAGGGGGTACCTCACAAGGAGCTTTACCTCGCCCTCAAGGAGCATGCCAACAAGATATGCGCCGCCCGGAAGCCCAAGTGCCTGATGTGTCCTATCTCCGACCTCTGCTACTCCGTAAGTCCTTCCGTTGAGTACCTCAAAGGGACCCGTAAGATAAGGCTCTGATCATCGGACCAGCACCTTGTACGTCCTCCCTCGCAGGCGTAGGAAGTAGAGGCCCGCACTCAAGGGACGGGAACACCCCTTTCCGTTGAAGATCAGGCGTCCGGATAGGTCGTAGGCCCTGGCCCTTACGTCCGTACATATCCGCCGGCCTTCAACCGTGTAGTCGGGTACTCCAAGCAGGTCTACGTACTCCTGCACCTCCATAGAGGGTAGCATAGGGATGGAGATGTAGGAGGGGTAGGCGGGGGAGTGGTATATGCGGTTGTGGGCGACGAGGCGGAGGGTGTCGTCCCTGACGAAGGGGCCTCCGTTGTTGGGGTTGGCCTCAAACCGGGGGTAGTTGGCGGAGGAGATTATGACCATCAGGCGGTGGCCGGGGAGGAAGGCCCAGGCCGTACTCCACACCTTCACCTCAACCGAGTCAATGCTTCCCGGTGTCAGGAGGACCTCCCTGTCAAAGCCGTACCTGTGCCGGGCCTTGATTATGCCGTCGGCCACCAGAATGGCCCTACCGTCGGGATAGACATCGGCAACCCTGACGGCGAAGTCCGTATCGTACCTGTCGCTTTCTATGTAGAGCTTCGCCTTTATGCTCCCTATGACGATTAGGGTGTCCGGGAGGGGAGGGGTCTGAAATACGAGAACGTCGCCACGGGACAGGAGGGGCCTCTGGTCCTTAGGGCCGTCTCCACCGGGGAGGTCCATCTCGTTCCCGCCGATGGAGGGGGTGGGATCGTTGGGGTCGTAGGTGTAGGCCGAGAAGGTATCGCCCGGAGGGGGAGGGGATAGGGAGAGGCTTCCGTCCCCTCTAAGGTACCAACGGCGGTAGCGTATGCCCCGCGGGGGGAAGGTGTCGGACGTCGCCCACTCGTTTAGGCCAACGATGTAGAACTGGACGGGGGGCCAATCCTCAACGCCGTTGTCGTCGCCATCAAGCCAGTAGTCGTACCAGTCGGCTATCATATCCACCAAAGTGGTGACGGGAAGGGAGGCGTTTGAGGGGAAAGTCATATCTCCCTGTTCCACCTGACCGAAACCGAGGTGGGTCCAAGGCCCTATTATCAACTTCTGATTCCCACGGGCGAGGGGACCACCCTGAAACTGGAGTTTCCTCCAGATCTCAATCTGGCTCTCAAGGAAGAGGTCAAACCAGCCAGCGAAGTGTAGCATGGGGATATTTACACCCGAAACCCGCCTGTTGAGGTCTAAGATGTACCAGGTGCTGTCGTAAAGAGGATGGGCGGCTATAGTGTCTATCAGGAAGGGAGTTCCGAGGCCAGTTAGCCAACCTTCAACCAAGTTCTTCCGGAACTCTCCCCCTTGAAAGGCGGCGTAGTGGTAGAGGTCGGCCGCACCGACGAGGGGTACGGCGCACTTGTAGGCCGGGTGGTAGGTGCCGGCGAGGAGGTACTGGGTTATGCCCATGGCCGAGAACCACGCCCCGCACACCTTACCGCTGGACCAGTCCTGCGATATTATCCACTGTACGGCATCGTACCCGTCTTGGAGCTCTCCCCAAGCGTCCGTACGGAACACCTGCGGGTCCCCCTCACTCCCCTGATAACCCCTTAGGCTCTGTATGACGAGGGCGTACCCCCTTACGTCCGTAATGTACGGTATGAAGGCCGATAGACCGACATCTGTCCTACCGTAGGGCGTCCTGACCAGTATCGTGTGGAGTTCTCCGAAGTGAATGGTGGGCTTATAAACGTCGGTGGCCAACCTTATGCTGTCCCGCATCGGTACCATATAGAAGTCGTGAGTGTAAGTTAAGAGCAGCAGCATCGCGAAGAATTTTAGGGGCGAACCCTACCGCCGTAGAATCTACGTCCCTTGCCCATACAGGAAGTAAAGCTTCTGAAGGACAGGAACGTCGCCATCCTCACCTTCTCCCAGGCGATCTCGCAGTTGGGGGACCGCATAAACAACATGGCTATCTTGGGGTTGCTCGGTCTCCACGCCACGGGGTCTACGGAGTACGGATTTCTGGCCTTCTGGACGGTCATACCGGTGGCCGTCTTCGGCCCCATCGCTGGCGCCATCTCCGACCGCTTCAACCGTAAGTATCTGATGGCCTTCGCCGACATAATGCGGGGAGCGATAGTCTTGAGCATCCCCTTCCTATTCAAGAGTACGGGCAAGATGTTCGTCGTCTATGCCTCCGTCTTCACCGTCTTCACCTTCACCGTCCTCTTCAACTCCGCCAAGAACGGTGTAGTCGTCCACGTCGCCGGTAGTAGGGACAGGATAGCCATAATAAACGGCCTGATGAGTTTCTGGGGCAGGATAGCCACCGGTTTGGGCATACTTCTGGGGGGGATAATATCGGACGAGCATCTCTGGAAGGGACTCGGCTTTGAGGGGTGGGAGGTCGGTTTGACCGTTGATGCCCTTACCTTCTTCACTTCAGCCTTTCTCCTCATATTCCTCTCCGTCTCCGGCGAGTACATAAAACCCCAGGGGAACAGGACGAGCATACACTACATCGCCGCCATCAGAGAGGGTATAAACTTCGTACGACAGCGTAGGATACTCCTCCACTCGCTATTGGCCGCCGCTCTCATATCCTTCGTAGGTGGTGCGACCTACATCCTCGGCATAGTGAAACTTCAGAAGATCGGCCACACCTCAACCTCCCAACTCGGAATCGCCGGTGGGGTGTACGGCCTTGGACTCTTCCTCGGCTCCTACCTTGCTGGGCGGGTGCTTCCGGCGAGGGAGTATAGGAACCTGTGGAACAGCATCTTCTTCCTCGCCCTCTCTATGTTCGGTCTCGCCTTAACGACCAACGTCTGGATCCTCCTGCCCGTGGCTGCCATAGGTGGGGTATTCACGTCCATAGGCTTCATAGCTTTAGACTCTATCTTCCAGAAGTACTCAACGGCCGACTACCTCGGAAGGGTCGTCATCCTCAAGGACATAGTGAACGCCATAACCTTCACCTCAACTGTCCTCATCCTCGGCCGTTGGAACGACATCCTCGCCTCTTACGTGGGCTTCGCCAACGCCCTCAACTTCAACCTACTGGCCGTCGGAACCCTCGTCCTCCTCGCCCTTCTCGTCCGCCGTCTTCTTAGGTGATGGTGGAGGTCTGGACGTGTCCAGATCCTCTGAAAGGGTATCCCTGTACTCCCTGAAACCATAGAGGTACGCATCTACGAAGGCGTCGGCGACGGTGTATCCCCAGACGGCAACGTTGAGGATCAAGGCGCCCAGAAAGTCCGTCGTAAGGGTGTAGGAGTACCCCCCCTCCCTCCTCATCAGGTAGTACCTGTAGGCGGTGTGGGACGTGGCGGCGAAGGTGAGGATGCCAAGGAGGATGCCTTTGACGTAGGCTCCGTTGTAGAACTGTCCCCAGCCGGGCAGTACGGCCGACCTCAAGGCCGCCACCGTGGGGGACTTTATGAAGGTGTCCCGCCTTATGAGGGTATCCACGGTGTCCTTCGCAGAGGTGTCGGCGGTGAGGAGGGGAAAGAGGAGCATACCGTCCGATTCTACGGTGGAAATCTCCTCACCTTCCCCCTTATAATGTCAGGTGAAGGGGGTATTAGAAGCCGAGTAAGTAGCGTAGCGAAGGGAGGCCGTAAGCCCGTCCCCGGGAGAGAGACAGAGGAGGCAGGGGAGGGGTAGGGAGCCGCCGAGGAGGTGTGCCTACAGCGGGTGGCCGCCTAAGAGTGGCCTATGGGAGGGACTGGCCCCAGTCTCGGCTGGGGGCTGTGAGGCGCACTGGCGGCGAAGTTTTGGTGTATCAAATCGCGGGACGGGGATGTAAGTTTATAAATTTTTGAAGATGCAAGACTGGAGGTTCAGCAAAAATCGGGGTGAATGGTGGGGTGTAAGTTTGAAAATTATTTATCTGACGTATCGGTCCGAAATCTACCTTGTGGAATTTGAACGTCGTTCTCGCCCGGAACAATCTCGTTTAAGGCGTAAGTCCGAAATCTACCTTGTGGAATTTGAACAGGTGCTGAACGTCCTCCCGTCCGAATATACCACCGAGTCCGAAATCTACCTTGTGGAATTTGAACTGTCTACTTTGCAGCGCACAGAATAGGATGGAAGATGGTCCGAAATCTACCTTGTGGAATTTGAACCCGATGATCCACGGCCACGGTACCGAGGAAGGGGAGGAGTCCGAAATCTACCTTGTGGAATTTGAACTTGCTTACCGCCCACATATCCAGGTGGGCAAACCCGAGTCCGAAATCTACCTTGTGGAATTTGAACAGTCCGATTATGAGCGTGTTTATGGTAAAATATCCAAGGTCCGAAATCTACCTTGTGGAATTTGAACCCGCCCCTCATTTACGTCCCCGTTCGCCCGGAGGTAGTCCGAAATCTACCTTGTGGAATTTGAACCCACCACCACACCCCCGCGTAGGGGCGGACACTTCTTGTCCGAAATCTACCTTGTGGAATTTGAACTTAATAAATTACGCACCTTAGAGCGGAGGACGTCCATAGTCCGAAATCTACCTTGTGGAATTTGAACACCCGTGCTAACCCTAATGATTACACCACTTACATAGAGTCCGAAATCTACCTTGTGGAATTTGAACTCGTCAAGAGGGCAAGACAGATAGGGCAGTACTGGAAAGTCCGAAATCTACCTTGTGGAATTTGAACCCAAATAAACGATTCCAAACCCTCTTCACCGCACGCCCCGTCCGAAATCTACCTTGTGGAATTTGAACACAGACGCACCCGTGAAGGTGGAGAAGTTCCACCCCGTAAGTCCGAAATCTACCTTGTGGAATTTGAACGTAGTCGGGATATAGAGTAGCGGCCATCCAGTCGGAGGTCCGAAATCTACCTTGTGGAATTTGAACGAGGAGGACGTCTATATCACCGGCGGCCGCTACCCTGGTCCGAAATCTACCTTGTGGAATTTGAACCAAGCCTCTTGAGGCGGTGGCTGGACGGCAGGTCGTCGTCCGAAATCTACCTTGTGGAATTTGAACAGGTTCGTCCTTATCTGGCGGAGGTATTAAAATTTCGTCCGAAATCTACCTTGTGGAATTTGAACGCTGTCCATCTCTCCTGTCCATCTGGCCACTTGACAAGTCCGAAATCTACCTTGTGGAATTTGAACGTGATGACCAGAAGGCCATCACCACCGGCATACAACGGTCCGAAATCTACCTTGTGGAATTTGAACTAGAGGACGATGCGGCTAAGTACAAGCCCATCGTCCTGTCCGAAATCTACCTTGTGGAATTTGAACAAGGGTGTAGATATAGCGGTGGTAAAGGGTAGGTTTAGTCCGAAATCTACCTTGTGGAATTTGAACCTATCTGAACTCCCGATCTGGTTCTACTACTACCTAAGTCCCAAATCTACCTTGTGGAATTTGAACTGGCTGTGGGGTTCTATCTCGGCAGGGAGACTGCCCCGGCCCTGAATCTACCCTATGATCAAATCTACCTTATTTAGATTTAACCTTACCTAATGTGGATGTTAATAGTAATCTTAATGGAAACAAAAATCATAACAAAAGCAAGGGGAATTGAAATTTCAATCATATTTTCCTCCTTTTTTGTCCTAATCATTCTTTAACGCGGGAACGAAAAGGGATAGGGGGCGAATGATGGTTCTCGGCTGTTCAGGGTCGGGTCCGAGGCGGTTGTTTAACGCAAGCCCTATGGAGGCTCGCGTATCCAGAATTAAAACAACCTACCTCGTGGGATTTGAACCTCCCGTGTCTCCAATCTACTTATCCCGAACAGGGACACCAACTTTCACCAGGCTCCCAAATCTACCTTAGTGGAATTTGAACGGGGGAATGTAGGGGAGCGGGTTTCCGTTCTCGTCCTGTCCCAAATCTGCCTTGTGGAATTTGAACTGGATCGCCTCTCCAACAGCGCGCACGATACCGCCTGCCCCAAATCTACCTTGTGGAATTTAAACTTTGAACCTTCCGGGGTGATGTAGGCGATGGCTATGAGGGTCCGAAATCTACCTTGTGGAATTTAAACAAGGCGTCCTCGTGCCTCTTTCTACGGTATAATAGCATCCTCGCGATGGTCATTCTGAAGAGTAATACGGACCTATTGGGTCTCCGTGAGGCCGCCCGTATCGCCTCCGAAGCCCTACGGATAGCCAAAGAGATGGTAAGGGAGGGGGTTTCGGCTGCGGATATAGATGAGGCTCTGCGGGACTTCATATTCTCGCAGGGGGCGGAACCCTCCTTCCTCAACTACGAGGTTGAGGGGAAGGTGTATAGGTACAGCACGTGCGTGTCCATAAACAACGAGGTCGTTCACGGCCTTCCCCTTCGGAGTAAGGTCTTCAAGGCCCCTATGCTGGTGAAGGTGGACGTAGGGGTCTATAAGGACGGCTACCATGCCGATACGGCCTGGACCTTCTCCCTTGGGAAGGTGCCGCCGAGGATAAGGACCCTGATGAGGGCGACCAAGGAGGCCCTGTACGCCGCCATAGAGGAGAGCAGGCCCGGAAACCGCATATCCGACGTCACCTACGCCATCTACAGGGTAGCCCGGAGGTACGGCTTCTACCCTGCGGAAACCGTCACCGGCCACGGCGTTGGCCTTGAGCTCCACGAGGACCCCGTCATACCCAACAACCCCAAGGATCTGGACAAGGATGGCCGGATAAGGCCCCGTATGACCCTCGCCATAGAGCCGATGATAAACGTAGGGACCGAGCGGATAATCACCCTGTCCGACGGATGGACCATCGTGACGGCAGACGGCAGCTGGTCCGCCCATTACGAGCATACGGTGTATATCAGTGAGGACGGACCGGAAATTCTTACGGAGGACATAGATGGCTAAGAAGGGTACCATACGCATGGAGGGTACCGTTGTTGAGGTGCTTCCCAACACGATGTTCCGTGTTAGGTTGGACAACGGTATAGAGGTAAAGGCGCACCTAAGCGGGAAGATGAGGGTAAGATGGATAAGGATCGTTCCGGGAGACAGGGTAGTCGTAGAGCTAAGCGCCTACGACCTGACAAGGGGGCGGATAGTCGCCCGCAAGTGATAGAAACCTCTATCATAGGTGGGGGGTTTGAGCATCTCCTACTGACCAATCGTTTGAGGTGTAAGGGGAGGTGTAGCTACGTCTTCCTCCGTTTTGAGGGGGAGAACTACGACCGCCTCGTGAAGGTGTTAAGGATTAGGACCCTCAAGGAGGGAGAGAAGCTCAAGCGGGCGGAGTTCGTACGGGAAGCCTCCAAGAAGGAGATCCTCCGGATAATGAAGAATATGGTGAAGGGGATCCTGTGGGAGAGGGGGCTGAACGTGAAGATAGGCGAAGCCTACCTGGATCTCAACAGGGGCATACTTACGGTAGAGTACGTGTCCGACAGGCAGATAAACGACGCCAGGAGCCTCGCCGCTGGCATCGCCCAGTTCCTCCACGTAAGGGTGGAGTTCGTTTTCCTTCACAGGCAGAAGTACGCCGCCCGTGTGGGATGGCTCGGAAGGTGTGGCCTTGAGCTGTGCTGCCACGTGTGGCTCAAGAACGTCCCATCCGTGACCCAGGATATGGCCCGAAGGCAGTACCTCTTCGCCGCCCCGGATAAACTGACTGGGGCGTGTGGCCGTCTCCTCTGTTGCCTCTCGTACGAGATGCCCTTTTACGAGGAAATGGCCAAGAAAGTACCGAGGCTCAACGCTATAATAGACACCGAGAAGGGTAAGGCGAAGGTGGTAGAGGTGAATGTGATTGCGGGGTACTACGTTTTGAAGTACGAGGATGGAAAAAAGGAGAAGTACGAAATTGAGGGAACATCTTAGTGCAATTTGGGAAAAACATCGGGATTATTTAGAAAAGCTTGAGGCTTTGTTGGAGGAGATGGCCCGATGGTTGGATATACCCGTCTACCTCATCAAGGGCAAGCGGCTCCGTGCTATAGCCTCCGACATCAGCTGCGGGATCTTTGGCATAGACGAAGGTACGGCCGTACTCTCCGGGTACGCCCTGGAGATGATACACGCCGCCTCTCTCATCCACGACGACATAGTAGATGAGGCCAACACCCGTAGGGGGGGGCGTACCCTGAACGACATCTTCTCCATCAGGAGGGCGGTTCTCGTGGGAGACCTCGTCTTTACCAAGGCCCTGTCCGAGGTGGCCAAGGTGGATGTGCCGCTCTACCTGTCGGCTATGTCCGAGACCGTATATAAGATGTCTTACGGGCAGTACGTGGAGGACGTTACTCCTCCCGACAGGTTTGACGAGCATCTCTACCTTGACGTGATATACAACAAGACGGCCTCACTCTACGAGTTGGCCTTCGTCTCCGGTTCCCTGATCGCTGGGGAGGACAACCCTTTCCTCCGGGAGGCGGGGAAAAGCTTCGGGATGGCCTTTCAGATACTGGACGACCGGGACGACTACGACGAAGACGTCGGCAAGCCCACCCTCCCCCACATCTACGAGAAGATGGGCCATCCAGACCCCATCGGTGCCACCTTAGAGATGGCTAAGAGGTACTTAGAGCGGGTGGAGTGGGAGCTGGAGAGGGGAGGGTTCAGGGGGTACTTCGGGGAGCTGTTGGATTACATGTGGGGTAGGATCAGGTAGGCCCTCAATCGGGTGGGAGTTTCATCGCCCTCCCCATACCGAGGGGTCTGTGGGAGGTTATTATGATGGTCCGGCCCTTCCTGTGGAGGTTGCGGATGTGGTCCTTGAGCTTCTGCTTCGTACCCTCGTCCAGGTGAGAGAAAGGCTCATCAAGGGCGAGGACGGGGGCGGAGGAGGAGAGGGCGCGCACCAACTGGACCTTCCTGTTCTGGCCGGAGGATAGGGCCTTGAGGGGCCTGTCCAACAGCTCCTCTATCCCGTAGTATCCGACGAGTTCCCACGATGAGGAGGTGAAGGACAGGGAGAGGTAGCGGCGTACGGTTATCTCCCCACGGAGGACCTCCGCAAAGAGGACGGAGACGTACCTAACCCTCTCTATGGGCTTTAGGTCCAGAATATTCCTTGAGAAGACCCTTATCTCCCCCTTTACGCTAACCGCCCCTACGAGGGCCTTCAGTAGTGTCGTCTTTCCGCTGCCGTTGTCCCCGTAGATGTTTAAGAGGTCGCCGGCCTCTACGGAGAAGTTCAAGTCCCTAAGGATGGGGTAGGTGTATCCTATGCTACACCGCACGAACTCTACCGCCTTCATACCTCTCCATAACGTCCAGATAGTACCTCTCAACCTCGGCGGCTATCCTATCCCAACCGTGGCGTCGGGCGGTCTCCAACCCTCCCGCCACTATCCTGTCCCTCAACTTTCTGTCTTTCATCACCCGTACGACCTTTGCGGCGAGGTCAATCTCGTCCTCTACGTTGCATAGGAGACCGTTTTCACCGTCCCTTATAACGAGGGAGTACCCCTCGTTCCTTGCTGCTACCACCGGGGTACCCGTTGCCATCGCTTCAAGGAGGACGAGGCCAAAGCTCTCCGACCCCGTCGCTGGGGAGACGAAGACCTCTGCGCTGCGGTAGTACCTCGGTAGGATGGAGGCGGGGACCTTTCCCTCAAAGAGGACGCGGTCCTTTATGGACTCCGGTACCATAGACTTGTACCACCCAAGGAGGGGGCCGTCCCCAACGACCACGAGGCGGGCGTCGGGTATCTCCCGGAGGATGTGGGGCAGGGCGAGTATGGCGTACTTGAGGCCCTTCCTCGGCTCCGGCCTACCTACGAAGAGGACGTTCCTGTAGCCCTTGAGGTGGGGGAGGGGCTGAAGGTCCGGGCGAAACCTCTCCAAATCAACACCGTTCGGGATTATCCGGTAATCAATGTCGGGGAAGATCTCCAGTATGGGCTTTATGGCGGCCTCGGAGACGGCTATGCGGCCGTGGAGACGGTTGAAGTAGTCCCTTACGTAGGGCTTGAAGAGCTTGTACAGAAACTTCTTCTTGTGAGCGGCGTGGAAGGTGATAAAGTTGTACCCGGTGGAGAACTTGAGGGAGACCATAGGGAGTATGGGGGCGACCTGGCCGTGAATATGGACGACGTCAAACCGCATCCTGTTCATCAGCCGCTTGACGTAGGAGTTTATTCGGAAGGATACGGCGACTGGGGCTATGGAGCCGTTGAAGAGTATCTTGACGGGAAAACCTACCCTGAAGACGTAGGGGGGGTCGTCAAATTCCACCCCTCCCTTGAAGTGCGTCGTTAGGATGAAGCTCTCCCAACCGAGGTTACGGAGGTGTTTGGCCAGCTGATGCACATGTTCGGAGATGCCCCCAGGGTAGGGGTAATAGACGTCGGAGACGAGGAGGACCTTTCCCTTTCTCATGGTAGGATGTCCCCCCGGATGGAGGTGGCTATCCGTCCGAGCGAAGTGTCGCGGAGGCGATCAAGGGCGGAGAAGACGGCGAGGAGGAAGAGGAGGGCGAAGGTCAGGCCTACGACCATAGTTATGGTGGGTATGACCCTCTTGGGCCATATCCTCTTTATGGGGCCAGAAGGGGGAGAGACGGGCTGCAACATAGGGTTGTTCTTAAGCTCCATCAGGCGGGCCTTCTCGTACTCGCTGTATAGGGTGGCATACACCTTGCTCTTAAGCTCAAGCTCCATCCGGTAAGATACGGCCTTCCTTATGGCCGGTGGGATCTCCTTGAACTTGTTCTCCAGTTCCCTGCGGAGGATCTCAACCTCCCGCTTTACGCGGCTAACCTCCGGGACGTCCTCGGAGTAGGAGCTACGGAGGAGGGAGTACTCCGCCTCCTTACTGGCGAGGGTGCTTAGAAACTCGCTTATGGAGGGTCCCAGGATCTCCTCCGGGGCTACGCTGAGGATGTGGGACCTCATCTCAAGGGCTTCTATGCTGTCCTGAAGGGCCTTTATCTCCGCCTTAACCTGGTTCAACCTCCTCTCAAGGAACTCCCTCAAGGCCCGCCCCTTCACGTTCAGGGCGTAGTTGGCCTTTTCGTTGAGGAACTCAACGTACCAGTTGGCCAGTCGGGAGGCCCTCGCAGGATCGGAGTCGTAGACCTTCAGGAGGATGCTGGCGCTCGGCATTATCTCCATCTCTATTTTAGACTCAAGTATCTTTACCTGTTTGTCCGGGTTCTTAGTCTGGAGGATGCTGTCCAGACCGTAGGTTTCTATGAACTCCCGCTTGAAGGAGTAGGGGGCCGTCAGGTCCAAGAATATCTGAACCGGAGAGGCCATAAACCCCCTGCTCAACTGGTAGAACATCGTCGCCGGGGACTGCAACTCCGAGGCCTCCTCTATGCTGGGGACGAGCATAACCTCCCTGACGTAGACCTTCTTCACCAGAAAGGACATAACGAGCATTCCGACGACGGAGAAGAGGAGGACACCGTAAAAGATGCCCCGTACCTTCAGGTACTTCTCGTACATGGCCTATATCTTGAAGTCCTCTTTAGTAAGGCCCACGTTTATCTTCAAATCCATAAACTTAACCGCCCTCACTATGCTGCCGTCCGGGCCGTAGTCTATCACCATAAGGGGGAGGAAACGCTCCGCGTCTATCCAGTACTTGGCCTTTACGGCTCCGTAGTTCCTCTTGGGTGAGAGGGGCTGCTCCAGTATATAGACCTTCCGTCCGAACAGGGTACCTTCCGAGAGGAACTTGGCTCCATCGTTGAGGCGGGCGACGAACCAAGGGATATGGCTCTCGTATATGCGGTGGCCAACGGGGGAACGGAGACGTCTATCGTCGGGCGATAGCCAGAGGCGTATCGGCCCCTTCTTTACCCTGACCTTCTTCCTGTCGGGGTGATAGACGGCGACACCACCCCTGTTAGCCCCACGTATCACCTTCATGTAGATGTAGCCCGGACGCATGTACTTCTGGATGTATAACTTGTACTCCAGCTTGCCATCCTTGTAGGTCTTGGACTCCATCCGGGCGGTGTAATCCTTCAGGTTCCTTTCGGCCTCCTTAACCTTCGCCACGATCTCCCCACCGCTCACAGCAACGAGGTACATCAGCATCATAACGAGGATTTTAAGGTGGAAACCGCTCCCCTATTCCCTCTCCGTCTCCTGCCCCTCGGAGGGGACAGCCCTCTTTAGGAGCGGTTTGAGGACCCTCTTGACCGCATCGCTCACGGCCGACTCTATGTCCCATCCACTTCCGAGGGCGCTGGCAACGTACAGTATCCTTCCGGTTTCCACGTCTATGAGTTTGGCGTTTACCCTAACGGTGTAGCTGTCCATATCCTCCTCAAAGTTTATGAAGTCCAAGAAGAGGACGGCATGGGCACCCAAGAGCTTACCCAACCTTACGGCCGTCTTTTGGTCTACGAAACCGGAGTAGGAGAACTCCTGCTCCTTGAGTATGTCCTCAACCCTCGCCCTATCCACAACGTCAACCTTGCCGGTCTTCAGGAGCTGTAGTGCAGCGGCATCGTAGGCCACCTTGTCCAGGGAGGGCTTGGGAGCGCCCTCAAGGCGGGAGAATATGGCCACCGTTCCCAGGCTGTCGGGGTTGAACTTGGGGGAGAAGGTGTAGTCAAGGACGTAGGGGTTGTTCTCGTAGTGTTGAGGGTTGAGGGTGGCGCAGGACACCAAACCCAGAAAAAGCGAGGGAACTACGTACCTCATAGGCGAATATTTTAGCGTTGGAAAGGCGACTTTATTCGTCCAAAAGTGGGATGCAGGCTTTTGAGCCGTCGTTTATTGGGTAAAGGGTTTTTACGGAAGGGGCGGCATATTATGCGGTTTTCCTGTCCGCAGTCGCCCTCCGCCGGTGAGAGGACACCGTGTGATAACCAAAAATTACACATTTTGCACGATTTATTGTAAAATGCTTATAATAATTGAAAAAATTCCCAAAAATGGGGAATTTCGTGAATAGTTACGACTCTATAATACTGACTTATGGCCATATTGAGTCTGATTTTTGCCTACGTTGATGGGGACATTCAGATTGTCCCGGCGGAGAGCGTGGACGTGCAGGCGAGTCGCATACCGGAAGTCGTTCCCAAAGGGGTGACCTTCAACGGAAACCCTTCCCTCCACACCCTACCGGCCACCTTCATAGGTCCGCAACCTATGCGGAACGAGCCGTGGTCCCGCGGTTCGGTCGGGGGACGCGTCTCCTACATACTACCCCACCCTACCGATCCCGACATCATATACATAGCGACGGCCAGCGGCGGGGTTTGGAAGACGACGGACGGGGGAACGACCTGGACACCCCTAACGGACGGGCTACCCAACTTGGCGAGTGGGGCCTTGGCCTTTGACCCTACGGATCCCAACGTCATCTATTACGGGACGGGGGAACTACACTACTGTGGCTGGAGTTGTTTCACCGGTGATGGCCTATACAAGAGTACCGACGCCGGTGCCACCTGGACCAAGATAGCCACGAGGAGTGAGGTCGGAGACAACATAGACCAGATATGGATAAGGCCGGACGACCCTAACGTCATTTTCGTCGCCAGCAACCGGGGACTCGCCCGCAGCACGGACGGTGGAGCGACCTGGAGCTGGGTCATAACCGACAACGACGTCACCAGTCTGGCCGTAAGGTCCGACGACTACGACCACATGTTCGCTGGCGTGTATAGCGAAGGCGTATATGAGAGTACGGACGGAGGTACCACGTGGAGCGTCGTAACCGATCTGCCGACCTCCGGAATCCGCAGGATAGAGATGGCCATATCCCCCTCCAACCCCGACATCATGTACGTCAGCTTCGCCAATACCGTTGGAGGGCTTGAAGGCCTGTACAAGACGACGGACGGAGGGGCGACCTGGACGGAGCTGACCGGAACCCCCGACTACCTGTACCCGCAGGGAGGGTACGACCACGCCATAATAGTACATCCGACCCATCCGGATACGGTGTTTGCCGGTGGCGTCTTTCCCTACGACGCCAGCCACTACGGTATAGTCAGGACTTTTGACGGAGGTCTTACCTGGACGGACGTTACGGATCGCGGCTCCGCCGGTAGGGTCCATCCCGACATCCACTTCTTCGCTTGGGGAGCGGACGGCGCCCTCTACGTTGCCAGCGACGGAGGTATTTGGCGCACCTACGACTACGGGAACTCCTGGGAGAACCTCAACGATGGCTTAGGCGCTATCCAGTTCTACACCCTTGACGTCCATCCTACGGACACGGGCCTGGTCGCCGGGGGAACCCAGGACAACGGTACGGCCGGGTGGTACTACGCCTGGGGGGACGATTGGGACAACATCCGGGGTGGTGATGGAGGCCCCGTCCTGTGGCTACCCTTCGCCCCCGACAGCATACTGACGACCTATATCTACATGAACAGCCTAAGCCTGTACAGATGGACGGGTTCCGAGTTCCAGTACACCTACTACATCGGCACCCCTTGGTCCGGTGATAGGGCCTGTTGGACGTGCGGCCCCCTTGAGGCGGATCCAACGGGCAGCACGCAAACGGTGTTCGCCGGTACCTACAGAGTCTGGAAGAGTACGGATGGGGGTATCAACTGGTCCGATATATCCGGCTCTCTAACCTCCGGCTACCTGATGTCTATGGCCGTCTCCCCCACCCTTGACACCATCTACGTAGGCTCCAGCTCCTCCGAATTCAAGGTCTCCTTTGACGGTGGCAGTACATGGATAAGCAGGAGCCTCCCCGACGTAAGCGGCTGGGAGGACATCTTTGATATAGTCATAAACCCCGATAACGCTGCCGAGGTCTACGCTACCATAAAGCAAAGCTACGGAGCCAGAGTCGTACATTCAACCGACGCCGGAGCCACCTGGACGGACATAAGCGGCGACCTACCCAACACCCCTGCCCTTGCCCTTGAGGTGGATTTTACGACCACCCCCCATACCATCTACGTCGGGACGTACAACGGCCTGTACTACTCCATAGACCAGACCACCTACACCAAGATAAGCGACGTACCCTCAACCACCATCTACGACCTTGAGATAGACCCCTCCCACACGTACCTGATCGTAGCCACCCACGGTCGGGGTATGTGGAAGGTCCAGCTGTCGCCCACCACCGGCAGTCGCGAACTCGTGGTCTCCAAGCTACAAGGTTTCTCCCTGAACGGGAACATCCTGAAGGCCGAGGGCAACCTGAAGGTCTACGACCTCTCCGGGCGTCTCGTATCCGAGCTTTCGGGCGGTGAGCGGGTTAGCCTCAATAGGGGCATCTACTTCGTCCTATCAAAGGGCAAGACTCATAAGGTCGTAGTCAGGTAAAGCCGCCGATTTCGTATCGTAGGGGGAGGTTGGTCCTCCCCCTTTTTGGTTTATGTGAAGCACATTCGTGAGCAGATATGTAAGGAGTATCGGCGTGAATCGCTCTTTAAAGACGGATGGGCCCCTGCATATCTGCCCAACGCAATCGCTAACTATGGACTCCCCATCGGCATAGTATCCGTCGTCCGAGGAGCCGTTGGCGTGGAATTTTCCATATCTCCAAATCCTCAACTCGGATTGGCGATTTCCGTCAGCCACGCTTCACGTTTCCTGAAGTCCGACTTCCAGTTTATTGGAGTACGGGTGGTGATTTTCTGAAGTCAGGTTTCCAGTTTTTGAAGGTTCGGTTGGAGTGATGCAGTATCAGTTAGGCGATCATCTCTCGGTGTAATACACACCTACCGGCAGAGGAGATTAGGGGCTGCGACTTAGTACCTCTGGGCGAACGTCCGGTGGGTGAAGATATATACGACGGCCAGGCCGAAGTTGCTCCAGAGCAGGTCCCCGTACTCGGTTATATCGTCCCCCAGCTGGGCTACGAACCTCTCAAGCGGGTCCCCCTTGTTTTCCTGCGTGTAGATGGGGACGCCTCCGATGAAGGAGGTCTGAAGTAGGGCATACTCCAGATCGTGAATCGCCCGTATCACCTTCAGGCGGTCCTCCCCCCTCATGCTCAACAGCGTATTGAGGAGGGACGGGGCGATCTCGCGGAGGGTCTCCTCATTCCCCTTGACGATGGCGGAGTCGTAATCCTCCATATAGAAGAACTCCTTCAGTATCAGGGGGACCTCCACCTCCCTGTAGGTTAGGGCGTAGGGCGGTTTGTTTGCCGAATACCTCGGCACCTCCTTCTCCGTCAGGAGGGGGCCACGGGCGACGTCCTCCTCACTCAAGGGGACGAGGGCGTAGAACTCCGAGGTCTTCAGGGTTTCCTTACCCCACGCGAGGTACTCCCTTAGGTTGGCCCTGACCAGCGGGAAGAAGAGGGAGACGGCCACCGTACCTTCGGGGAGGCCCTCCGGCAGGTATCCGAGAGGGCGGAGGTCAAGGGTCAGGAAATGCTCCATGGGGAGGAACCCCTCCGGGTAGTCCCCGTATCTCTCCCTCCACTTCTTCCACCACCTCTCCCGCCGCTTTATCCCCTCTTCCTCAAGTATGGCCATAAAGACCTCCTTCCGTGCGACCGGCCACCTGTCCCTCCCTATCCCCAGAGGTACCCCGCCCACCTTCATCAACCCCGGAGACGCCTTCAGGTCCGGATAGAGGACGAGGGCCTTACGGGTGGGCAGGGAGAGGCCCACCTCCTCAAGCACCTCCTTGAGGGTGGAAGCGGCCCTATCTATATCCCTTATCCGCTGGGGTACGTCGTAATCAACGCTGACGATCCTCCCGGAGCGGAGGACCTTTCCCTGTTGGGCGAGTATATCCCAGAGCGTCCTCCCCTCGGAATCCCTTACCTCCGGGTTGGCGCCCAACTTCAGGAGGTGGAGGACGGTCTCGTAGGCCTTCTTCCGCGCGGCTATGTGTAGGGGTGGGTTTCCCTCACCGTCCGGTTCGTCAAGGGACACACCGAGTTCGGCGAGGACGTCAAAGACCTTCAGGTAGGACCTCCTCCAGGTCAGACCGTAATTTGAGGCCGCCCAGTGTATAGGAGCCTTGCCCTCGTCGTCCTTGCGGTTGGGGTCCACACCGAGCGAGGCGAAGTACTTCAGGGCCTTAGCGTTTCCCCCACGGGCGGCGAGGTGGGCGACGGTTATCCCTCCCTCCAAGACCTCGTACGGGTCAGCCCCCTTCCTGACGAACCACTTTACGACGCTGATGGGGGCGACGTAGCAGTCGTTGATGGCACGGGTCCGGTTGAAGGAGTCCATAAGGCTGAAGAGGGGGCCTCTGCCGAGGAAGTCCTTAGCCATAGGGTCCGCCCCCATACCCTCCAACAGCTTGGCTATCTTCGTATTCCGGCTAAGGGTTACGGTGGGAACGGGGACCTTGGCCAAGGCCAGGGCGTTGGGGTCGGCGCCGAGCTGGTGGAGCCTCTCAACGAGTTCCGTATAACCGTACCGAACGGCCTCACCGTACAGGCTCAAGGTGGGTAGGGTGGGGTCCGCACCCAGCTCTATTGCCCTCTCAAACAACCTCCACAGCTTCTTGAGTCTATCGTCCTTCGCCGCCCAGAGGCTCACCATCCGCCCTATGAGGCAGTTGAGGGGAGTAGCAAAGAGATCCTTCCTCTCCCTGAAATACACGATCCTGATGTTGAGGTTCGCCCCCATCTCCACTAGGGTGTTCAGGGATTCGGGGGGAGGGACCTCCGGCAGGTCAAATACCTCGCACAGGAGGACGCGTCCGTCCTCGGTCAGGTTCGGATCCTCCAGCTGTCCCATGTACTGCCTTATCTTGCCGTGAGCTCCGGCAGATACGGCGTCCAAGAGGTCGTAAATCACGTCCCCATTCTAAGGGATGGCAGGGACTTCAACGCCTATCGGCTCCGCCTTAAGGGTGAGGCCGCTTATACCAACGATGCGGACGGGGACGAAGGTCCCCGGCTCAAACCTCCCCTTGACCGTGACCGTCAGACCGTTGAAGAGCTTCCCCGCCGACTCGTTGGGGTCCTTGCGGCTCGGCCCGTCTATCAGGACCTCCTCCTCCCTCCCGATGAAGATCTTCCTCCTCTCCAGTATCCCCCTGTTGACCTCCTCAATCAACCTTCTCTGACGTTCCACCTTGACGTCGTAGGGGAGCTGGTCCCTGTAGAGGGCCGCGGGGGTGTTGGGCCTCGGCGAGTAGATAAACATATAGGCCCCGTCGTACTTAACCCTCCTGACGACGTCTAGGGTCGCCTCAAAGTCCTCCTCCGTCTCCCCCGGAAAGCCCACGATTATGTCGGTCGTTATGGTACCGAAGGGCATCATCTCCCTTATCATAGCGGCCTGCTCAAGGTACTCGCCCCTCGTGTAGCCCCTGTTCATCCTCTTCAGGATCCTGTCGGAGCCGGACTGGAGGGGTAGGTGTATCCAGGGGGTTATGACGTCACTCTCGGCGACCACCTTCAGGACCTTGTAGGAGAAGTCCCGCGGGTTGGGACTTGTGAACCTTACCCTCTTGACGTTCCTGACGCTGTCCTCCACCATCAGTAGGAGGTCGGCGAAGTCGTACCTCCCGTCAAAGTAGCTGTTAACGTTCTGACCGAGGAGGGTTATCTCCACCACGCCGGCGGCGTCTAAACGCTTTACCTCGGCCACTATCTCCTCCGCCGGGCGGGAGTACTCCCTCCCCCTCGTGTAGGGGACGACGCAGAAGGTGCAGAAGTTATCACAACCGTACTGGATGCTCACGTAGGCGGAGTACTGCCCCGGATAGACCTCCCTGTCCACCCTGTAGT
>WGAN01000177.1 GCA_015494805.1 Caldifarciminota bacterium | reverse complement strand
CGGCTACCCCCTCAAAGTCCCGCCCCACTCCCCAAAGGTCTCCGTAATAACCCCCGTGAAGGACAGGGCCAACTTTATAAGTGATGCCATAGAGTCCGTCCTTGCCAACGACTTCGGCGACTGGGAGATGATAGTCGTAGATAACGGCTCAAGGGACGGGACGCCGGAGGTGGTTGAGAGGTACGCCCGGAGGGACAGGAGGATAAAACTCGTAAGGACGGCGGGAAAGAGCCTGACGGAGTGCCTCAACATCGGCGTAAGGGAGAGCCGGGGGTGGATAGTGGCCCAACTGGATTCGGACGACACCTACACCCCCTGGGCCTTGAGGAGCATATACGAGTACCACAGGGAGAACCCCGTAGGCCTCGCCATCTCCTACTACGAGGTGGTGGATGAGAAGGGGGAGAGGATAGAGGAGATTCCCGTCGTCAAGCACCTTGAGTTCAGCATAAACAACCTCTTGAGGGTGGAAGGGGCGGGGGCGGTGAGGGCCTACAGGAGGGAGGTGTTGGAGAGGCTCGGAGGTTTCAACGAGGAGTTGTCTGACTTCGGCGAGGACTACGACCTCGTCCTCCGCGTATCCGAGCTTTATCCCGTCGGGAGGATACACTCCGTCCTCTACCGCTACAGGAGGCACGCCGGTTCAACCGATGCCACGAGGGACTACCACTCCAAAGCCCGGACGAAGACGGCCGTAAGGTGGGCGGCCATCCACAGGCGGAGGCTCCTGAACTTCGTCCGTAGGCCAACCCTCCCCTGATGCCGAACTACGACGTCTTAACCTACGCTGGGCGGTTCGCCTACGCCGCCGAGAGCCTTGAGAGGGGAGAGGTGGTATCCGTACCCCTCCGCGGGGGGAAGGCGACCGGCGTGGTCCTCGGCCCCTCGTCCTGGGAGGGGGAGGCGAAGGGGATACACTCCCGCCTTGGGTTCAGGGTACCGGAGGACATCCTTAGGCTCGTTGGGATCCTCTCCCGGTACTACCTCACCCCGATGGAGAGGTTCCTGCCCCTCATCCTGCCCCCAACCCTCCAGAAGAGGGCGGAGGTGTGCTACAGGAGAAATACGAAGAACCCCCCACCCCTGACGGACATGGAGCGGATAGCCCTCTGGGAGTTCCTGTCGCAGTGCAGGACCCTGAAGGCTATAAAGAGGAGGTTCGGGAGGGACTTCAGGAGTCTCCTGAAGAGGTGGGCGGAGGAGGGCCACATACAAGTTAGGGAGAGGTACCGGACGCCCAAACCGGGGGAGCTCCGGAGCCTGGAGTACGGTTCGGAGTACACCCTGCCGGAGGTCCCAACACCGGAGCAGGAGAGGGTCCTCTACCGCATAAGGGGGAGCCTCAAGAGGGGGGAGTACAGGGCCTTCCTCCTGTGGGGGGAGACGGGGTCCGGCAAGACCTTCGTCTATATAAAAGCGGCGGAGGAGGCCGTAAGGATGGGGAAAACCGTCCTCGTCCTCGTCCCGGAGATACTCCTATCCTACCACCTCGCCAGGGCCTTCTACGAGGCCTTCGGTGAGGACTTCGCCGTATTCCACAGTGGCATAACCGCCACCCAGAGGGCGAACGTGTGGTTTGCGGCATTAGAGGGGAGACTTAAGGTGGTGATGGCCGTAAAGAGCGGCGTATTCCTACCCCTCCGGGACCTCGGCCTCGTCATTGTGGATGAGGAGCATGAGGGGAGCTTCAAGGAACACGACAGGCCCCCCCTGTTCAACGCCAGGGACGTGGCCGTCCTTAGGGCGCACATCTCCAAGGCCGTAGCCGTCTTAGGCTCGGCGACCCCCTCCTTGGAAAGCTATCACAACGTGAAGCGTAGGAAGTACGTCCTCCTCAAACTCGGTGGCAGCATATACCCCGGTGGGGCGGAGGTCAAGGTGGTGGATATGAGGGGGAGGAGGGAGGTACTCTCCGAGGAGTTTCGGGAGGAGATGGACAGGGCGCTCCGGGAGGGGAAGAACGCCATAGTCTTCCTGAACCGCAGGGGCCTCCTCCCCTACTACTACTGCGAGGACTGCGGGAACCCCGTAAAGTGTCCCAACTGCGACACCGTCCTCGCCCTCCACAGGGGCGACATCCTCAAGTGCCACGTCTGCGGCTACAGGACCTATCCCCCCGCCCTATGCCCGGTGTGTAAGGGGCCAAACTTGAGGGGGTCGGGGACGGGTACCCAGAAGGTGGAGGACCTACTGAAGGGGGAGTACTCCCTACCCGTAGCCCGTTTGGACACGGACTCCGTAAGGCGGAGGAGGGAGGTAATAAAGGTGCTTGAGGACTTCGGGGAGGGGAAGATCCGGATACTGGTCGGCACGAAGATGGTAGTCAAGGGGCTGGACTTCAGGAACGTAGGGTTCGTAGGGGTGGTGAACGCCGACTCCTTCCTCTCCCGGCCGGCCGACTTCAGGGCGGAGGAGAAGACCTATCAGGTTCTGAAGCAGGTCGTGGGGAGGATAAGGACGGGAGGGGTGGCCGTCATCCAGACCCGCCTCCCGAAGAACAGGGTCATAAGGGCGCTCATAAGCGGGAGTACGGAAGACCTCTACAGGGAGCTTTACAGGGCGAGGAGGGTCCTGGCCCTCCCCCCCTTCCGAAAGATGGCCATACTTGAGGTGAGGACGAGGAGAAAAGAGCAGTGGAAGGAGAACGAGAGACTCCTTGAGGACTTCGCCCTCAACTACCGAGGGGAGGCCACACTTTGGGGACCATACTACCCCTCCATCGCCAAAATGAAAGGATGGTACAGGGTGAGGCTAACCGTCCTAACCTCAAACCCAACAAGCCTGGGGGAGGTGGCCCGTCAGATCTCCACCCTCCCCCTCAAAGGCCAACTCCTCTGGGACGTAGACCCCTACGACGTGGACTGAAGGGGCCTCACTCCTCTCTCTCAACCTCCTTCCTCTGGAGCCTCTCCTTTATGGGCTTCAGGTACTTCTCAATGTACTCCCTCTTGATACGGGTAAGCTCCGTCTCCGGGAACATCGCGAGGAGTTTCCAGCCTATCTCAAAGGTCTCCTCTATGCTCCTCGGCCTGTTCCCCTGGTTCAACATCTCCCGCTCAAACCTGTCGGCAAAGCGGAGGTATATCCTCTCGTTCTCGTCTATGGCGTCCTCACCAACGATGGAGACCAGACGGCGCACGTCCTTACCGCGGGCGTAGGCGGCGAAGAGCTGGTCCGCCCAGTTCCTGTGGAACTCCGCCGTCTTCCCCTTACCTATACCGAGGTTCATCAGACGGCTAAGGGACGGCAGGGGGTCAATGGGAGGGAAGACGCCGGCGGCGTGAAGCTCACGGGAAAGCACGATCTGCCCCTCGGTGATGTACCCGGTCAGGTCGGGGATGGGGTGGGTTATGTCGTCGTCGGGCATCGTGAGGATGGGTATCTGCGTGACGGAACCCTTGCGTCCCTTTATACGGCCGGCACGCTCGTAGATGGTAGCGAGGTCGGTGTACATGTACCCCGGATAACCGCGCCTTCCGGGGACCTCCTCACGGGCGGCGGCTATCTCACGGAGGGCCTCGGCGTAGTTGGTCATATCCGTCAGGATCACGAGGACCTGATAGTCCAAGTCAAAGGCGAAGTACTCGGCTACGGTCAGGGCGAAGCGAGGGGTAAGGAGCCTCTCAATGGGAGGGTCGTCGGCGAGGTTGATGAAGGCGATGAGACGGCTCGCGGCTCCCATCTCCTCAAACTGCTGCTTGAAGAAGGCGTACTCCCTCTGGGTTATCCCCATCGCGGCGAAGACCACCAGGAACTGCTCCCCCTCGCCACGGACGGTGGCGTTCCTCATTATGAAGGCGGCTATCTCGTTGGCCGGGAGACCGGCGCCGGAGAAGATGGGGAGCTTCTGGCCACGGACGAGGGTGTTGAAGCCGTCTATGGAGGAGATACCCGTCTGTATGAAGTCCGACGGCTTATTTCGGGCTACCGGGTTTATGGCCTCACCGATTATGGGGAGACGCTTCTCGGGAACGATGGGAGGGAGGCCGTCTATAGGCTCACCCCTACCGTTGAAAACCCGCCCTATCAGGTCCTTGGACACCCCTATCCTCACGACGTTATCCACCAGCCTTATGCGGATGGAGGAGGCGTCAAGGCCGAGGGTACCCTCCAAGACCTGAATGACGGCGAGGTCCTCGGAGACCTCAAGCACCTGTCCGCTCCGGCTGGTGCCGTCCGGAAGGAGGATCTCAACCAGGCTCCCGTAGGGAAGCTCCTTCGCCTTATCAACTATAATGAGCGGGCCGGATATGTACTTGGCACCCACGTACTCCTTCGTTGCAAGCTCCATAGAGTGGCTATTATACTGGGGTACGTCCCCAAACGCCCTTAAGATTGGCAGCCGATGGAGTGTAGGGACATTTACGAAGCCGTAAACGAGGGGGACGTTGAGTGCGTTAGGCGGTTGATAGAGGAGGGGACCGACGTGAACGTAAGGGACGAGAACGGCTACACGCCACTTCACGAGGCGGCTTCCCTTGGAGAGGTGGAGATAATGAAGCTCCTGATAGAGGCGGGGGCGGATATAGACGCCCGGACGGAGAACGGGGACACCCCCCTTGACCTCGCCGCCTTCTTCTGCTCAATGTACATGGACGACTTCACACCCGTCAGGCTCCTCGTGGAGGAGTACATCCGCCGGGGTATGTTGGACGTGCGATTCAACGAGGACAGGGGCCTCCTCCACTTCGCCGCCGTAGGTGGGGACGTTGAACAGATAGAGAGGCTTCTGAAGATGGGAGTCAAGGAGGCTCCGGGGGACGAGAGTCCCCTCCACATAGCCGTAAAGCACGGGAACCTGACTCTGGCCCGGCAACTTATTGAGATGGGTTTGGACCCCATGAGGAGGGATAGGGAGACAGGGGACACCCTCCTGCACTACGCCGTGGACGGAGGGAACCTTGAGGCGGTGAGATTCGCCCTTGAGGAGTTGGGCTTTGACCCCAACGTACGGAACGACAGCGGCCTTACGCCTCTCCACCTCCTCGCCCTCGGCGGTTCGGTTCCCGTAGCCCGCTACCTTCTCTCCATAGGCGCCGACCCCAACGCGCGGGAGGAGAAGGGGAACACCCCCCTGCACATGGCCGCCATGTGGGGCCACCTTCAGATGGTCAGTCTCCTAATGCTCAACGGGGCTGACCCAACTATAAGGAACGACGACGGTAAGACTCCCTGCGACCTCGCTCTTACTCTGGACATCCAGCTCGCTATGGGCCTGTGCGGTCTCCTCCCGCCCGCCTCTCCCCTTGAGGCCGGATAAAGAGGTGGGTTGATGGTGACACTTTCAGTTTCCCCGTGTCGCACAGACTGACCATCCCCGATGTCGTTCAGGATTCGTTAGCGGTGGGCAAAGTATCGCCCCACCTGCATAATGCCACTTTGGGTGTCGGTTCGGCATACGGATTGGTTGGTATTACGCCGATAGGGGAAGGATCTATCTGTCCCTACAAAAATTGGTAGTCGCATTTCGGATCGTTGCAACCTTGTTGCAAGATTTTGAACGACATCGTGTTCAACGACTTTCCGAAACCGGGTTTCAGAGGGTGCGAGATGCAATTGACGAAAGGTACCAATACGGGTTCAAGATCCCAGCAGTACAAGGAACTTCGCCCCACTTTGAAAAGGACCCACTCACCCGTTCAAAAACTGAAAATCAAACTTCAATAAACTGAAAGTTGCACTTTAGGATTCTTGACTTCCCATTAACGAATTTTGAAGGGTATTGCATGCGGATCACGATCTGCCGAATACCTGACGGAGTCCCCTCGGAAGTTGGCTACCACCCTATGTGGCATTGTATTCAACCTACCTTCGGAACTGGATTTCAGGAGGTAGGAGATACATTTGACGGAAATCTCCGATCCGGGGCAGGATAAGTTCCTGCAGGGAATTACTCGGAGGCTGCATCTATGCCATTAGCCGAACACCAAATTCCGACTGAAGTGCAAAAATAAAAAACTGCGGGGCAGGGACTCGAACCCCGATCACCTGGTCCAGAGCCAGGCGTGTTACCGATTACACCACCCCGCAGTGAGGTGTATATTATATAGCGGAACGGTGGGTGGGTGTGTAGAACCGCTCCACCTTCTCCCGGAGGTAGGAGACGAGGTAGTGGGGGTTGGGTGGCTCCCCCGTCGCCTGCCTCACGAGGTCTTTGGGCAGGTACATACTTCCGTGTCTGTGTATCCTCTCCCGCAGCCAGTCCAAGATAGTCCCGAAGTCGCCAGAACCTACGGCCTTCCTTACGTCAATATCCTCCTCCATCCGGTGCCTTATCTGGGCTGCTATGACGTTGCCAAAGGTGTAGGTAGGGAAGTAGCCGAAACCTCCGGAATACCAGTGTATGTCTTGCAGGAAGCCCTCACGGTGGGTGGGAGGGGTTATCCCGAACATCTCCTTAAACTTGGAGTTCCAGACCTCCGGTAGGGCCTCCACCTCCATATTCCCGTTTATCAACGCCCGCTCTATCTCAAACCGCAGGATGATGTGGAGGTTGTAGGTTAGCTCGTCCGCCTCTATGCGCACAAAGGAGGGTTTGATGTCGTTGGCGGCGAATAGGAACTCCTCAAGGCTGTAGTCGTAGAGGGAGGGGAAGAAGGCCCTAAGGAAGGGATAGAAGACCTCCCAGAACTCCGGACTTCTGCCGATGACGTTCTCCCAGAAGCGGGATTGGGACTCGTGTATGGCCAGAGATGGGGCGTTCCCCACAGGCTCACCGAAGTACTCCTCCGGAAGCCCTAAGCCGTACAGGGCGTGCCCCATCTCGTGGAGGGTTGAGAATATGCCGTCCAACAGGTCGTTGGAATGGTAGCGGGTGGTTATACGGACGTCCCCCGGCACTATTCGGACGGCGAAGGGGTGGGTGGTCTCGTCCAACCTTCCGGCGTTGAGGTCGTACCCTATGCTCCTAAGGAGGAAGAGGTGAAACTTCTTCTGGTCCTCTATGGGGAAGTGTCCCCTTACGGGCCTCGGCACCCTACCCGATTCCCTCGCCTCCATTACCTTGGTGAGTAGTTTGAGGGTTTCCCTCTTCAGGTAGGAGAAGACCTCTTCAACCTCGGAGGCTCTAAGGCCCGGCTCGTACCCGTCTAAGAGGGCGTCGTAAGGCTCACTCTCGTATCCGAGATGCTCCGCCACCTCCCGCTTGAGGGAGACCAGGTCCTTCAGGTGGGGCAGGACGAGGGAGGGGTCGTTTCTATCCTTAGCCTCCCTCCAGACTACCTCCGTTTCGGTGGCCTTTTGGACGAGTTTCAACTGCAACTTCAAAGGTACCTTTACGGTGCGGTCGTAGGTACGACGGAGCCAGAACAGGTTCATCCTCTCCCGGCTGCCCTCCGGGTAGTCTCCCTTTTCCGCCGTCTCAAGGAGAGAAGTGAACTCCGGCGAGGTTATAACGCTGTGGGCGTACTCGGATAGGGCGGACAGTTGCCTCCCCCTGAACTTGACGGCCTTTCTGGGCATATATGTGCGCTGATCCCATACGAGAAGCCCCCTGACGGAGAGGATGTAGTTGAGGTTTCTTACCTTCTCCAAGAGCTTATCGTAGGCCTTCCTGTGATCCATAAGGGGCTATTGTACCGCCGCAGCCTCGTTGAAAAACCTACGAAGCCCGGAGGGAACGCACTATACCCTCGTAGCCCTCCGCCTCCAACCTTAGGGATAGGTCGTATCCACCCGTCAGGACTATCCTACCATCTACCATAACGTGTACCTTGTCGGGCTTGACGTAGTTCAGGATCCTCTGGTAGTGGGTTATAAGGAGGACGGATAGGTTCGGGTTCTCCTCCTTCGCCCTGTTTATGGCACCCCCCACTATCCTGACGGCGTCTATGTCCAGACCGGAGTCTATCTCGTCCAGTATAGCGAGCTTTGGCTTCAGGGTTAGAAGCTGGGCGACCTCCGACCTCTTCTTCTCGCCGCCGGAGAATCCGACGTTTACCTCCCTGTCTATGAAGTCCCCGATGCCGAGCTGCTCGTAGTAGGATCTCAAGAGTCTCCGGAACTCCACCGGTCCCATATCCCAGCCGAGGGATTGAACGGCCTTCCACATCATCTGGGAGACCCTTACGCCCTCTATCTCGTAGGGGTACTGGAAGGCGAGGAATATGCCGAGCTTCGCTCTTTCGTCCGGCGATAGGTCCAGGATGCTCCTCCCCTCAAAGAGGATGTCCCCGCCTACCACCTCGTACTCCGGGTGTCCCATCAGGACGAGGGCGAGGGTACTCTTGCCGGAACCGTTGGGTCCCATTATGGCGTGCGTCTCCCCCTTGTTTATGGTCAAGCTGACGCCTTTGAGGATCAGGCTATCCTCCACCTTTACCTTCAGGTCCTTTATCTCCAAGAGAGCCATAGGGGGGTATTATAGGGGTGAATCCTGACCATTTAGGTCAGAATTTATCCCTTCACTACGATGATGGGCCTGCTCCGGGCGACTATCTTGGAGAGGCCCGCGCCCTCCACCACCTTCACCACCTCCTCGGCGTCCTTGTAGGCCTCCGGTATCTCCTCAAGGATGGTGGCCTTGCTGCTCGCCCGGATCACTATACCCCTCTCCTGTAGCTTACGCTTCACCTCACTGACGCTGAACATCTTCTTGGCCTTCCGTCTGGAGAGTACCCTGCCGGCGCCGTGGCAGGTGGAACCGAAGCTCTTCTCTATGGAGCCGGGCATACCCACCAGGACGAAGGAGTACCTGCCCATATCCCCCGGTATTATGACGGGCTGACCCACATCCCTGTAGGCCTCCGGTATCTCCGGCCTGCCGGCGGGAAAGGCCCGCGTTGCCCCCTTGCGGTGGACGAGGACATCTACCATCTTACCGTCTATCTCGTACCTCTCAAACTTGGCTATGTTGTGGGCGACGTCGTAGAGGAGGTGCATGCCCAACTCGTCGGCTGGCCTCTTGAAAACCTCCTCAAAGGCCCTCCTTACGTTGAAGGTTATCAGCTGTCTGTTGGCGAAGGCGTAGTTAGCGGCGGCGGCCATCGCCTTGAGGTAGTTTCTCCCCTCCTTGCTCGTTATAGGGGCGCAGGCCAGCTGTTTGTCGGGAACGTCTATCTTGTACTTGCTCTTCATAACCGAGAGCATTACGGAGATGTAATCGTCGGCTATCTGGTGGCCGAAACCTCTGGAACCGCAATGTACCATAACCACCACCTGACCCCTGAAGAGGCCGAACTTCTCCGCTACCTTACGGTCGTATATCCGGTCTATCACCTGTACCTCAAGGAAGTGGTTCCCGCTTCCGAGGGTTCCGAGCTGGTCCGCACCCCTCTGCCTCGCCCTGCGGGATACCTTTGAGAAGTCCGCCCCCTCAAGCCTTCCTCCCTCCTCTATGAAGTTCAGGTCCTCCTCCCATCCGTATCCGAGCCTCACCATGTAGGCCGCCCCCTCATGAGAGACCCCCTCAAGGTCCTTCTTGCTCGCCCTGAAGGGGCCGCCAACGCCGACGCCGGAGGGGACGTAGGCGTACAGTTTGTTGGCCAGCCTATCCGCTACCTCCCTGACTTCCTCCTCAAAGAGGTTGGTCTTTATGAGCCTTACGCCGCAGTTTATGTCAAAGCCTATCCCTCCAGGGGAGACCACCCCGTCCTCAACCCTGAATGCGGCCACCCCACCCACGGGGAAACCGTACCCCCAGTGTATGTCCGGCATCCCTATGGAGTACTTCACTATCCCCGGAAGGGTGGCGACGTTCGCTACCTGCTCAAGGGCCTCGTCCTCCGGCATTATTGAGGGGCTGGTGAATATGAGTCCGGGAACCCTCATCCCCGGCTTGTAGTCCTTCGGAAGCTCGTACATAAACCGCCCGATCTTCCTTAACCTACCTCTCGCTCCCACGCAGGGATTGTAAAGACGAAGTATAGGAGGCTTTATGGATATCTTCCCCCTTATAATAGGCGTTGGAATGAGCAGGCTCGCTGCCCTGAACACCTTAAAGGAGAAGCTCGGCGAAGACGGGGTAAATGCCCTGTTTGAGGTGTTTGAGGAGGAGAGAGAAAGGATAAGAGATTATCTCTTCCGCATCCTTGAGGAGAGGTTTGTCCGTAGGTTGGCGGAGGAGATAGGGAAACTCCGCTCCGAGATGTATAAGCTCTTTGCCCAGCACAGTACCGAGGTAGATGAGAAAATAGAAAACCTCCGGTCCGAGATGACGGATAAGATTGAGAATCTCCGCTCTGAAATGACGGAGAAGATTGAAAACCTCCGCTCCGAAATGACAGAGAAGATTGAGGGCCTCCGCACCGAGATGACGGAGAAGATTGAAGGCCTCCGCACCGAGATGACAGAGAAGATTGAGAATCTCCGCTCTGAAATGACGGGCCAGATTGAGGGTCTCCGCTCCGAGATGCACGACGAGATCGGAAAGCTACGTGCCGAAGTTCATCAGGAGATAGCGAAGGTGTGGGACGAGATCGGCAAGCTCCGGGCAGAAATGACGGAGAAGATAGAAAAACTTCGCTCCGAGATGCACAGCATGAAGGCCGATATTATCAAGTGGATGTTCGTGTTCTGGGTATCTCAAACGCTGGTGATAATAGGGGTTATATTTGCCCTTATGAGGTTTTTGAAATAGGGGAAAGATTTCCTGAATACAACTTATCAACTGAAACTTACAATTTTCCTAAGGATTGATTTAAATAAATAAAAAGCTGGGTTAAAGATTTTCACACTCGCGGCACAGAATACAGGGGATTTCACCTCAACGTTCCCTTTGAAAAAGTATCACTCCATCTAACGAGCGATAAATCCACGGGAGCCTTGTATCAGCCCATGGGGTGAGGAACCTATGTCTCGTTGCGTGGAAATATTATACAAATTGTTGTCGCTGTTTGATATGAAAAAACACAAAATTTAATCACAAATCCGTGTATAACTTTAGTTTTGATCCCAAAACCCCTATGCTGGAGTACCCGCCACCTCCGTTTCCCTTCGGCAGTATAATACACGCTCTTAAAAGGAGGGTAGAAAGGTGAAAGTGACGCCATTTTTGAGGAAAGAGGACGTCCAGCGGGAGTGGTACGTAGTGGACGCCACGGGGAAGACCCTGGGGAGGCTCGCCTCCGAGATAGCGAAGAT
>WGAN01000176.1 GCA_015494805.1 Caldifarciminota bacterium | reverse complement strand
TCACGAAGAACCGCGAGAAGATAGCCCGCGCCAAGTACGAGTTCCACGTGGGCAACCTGTATATAAACCGCAAGTGTACCGGCGCCGTCGTCGGTGTCCATCCCTTCGGCGGCTTCAACATGTCCGGAACGGACGCCAAGGCCGGAGGTCCGGACTACCTCTTGTACTTCCTCCAGGGCAAGAGCGTTTCCGAGAAGCTCAACTGGTAAGGCAATCCACATGTTGTCCCCGCCCTCCGGGGCGGGGGTTTTTTATTGATGGTACCCAGCGCCGCCCTTTCACCCGTCTTTCAGGGCTATAATCTACAAACTCATGGCAGCAGTGAAGACAGAGGTGAAATCCAAGAAGCCCGTCACCCTAAACGAAGTCAAGGCCCACCCCAAGGTTGAGGCCCTCATTCTCAAGGCAGACAAGAACCTTGAGGCCCTCGGTTATACGGAGCATGGGAAGAGGCACGTATCTTGGGTGGCCAAGAACGCCGGGAGGATAATGAGGAAACTGGGCTTCCCGGAGAGGAGAGCCCAGCTCGCCGAGATAGCAGGGTACCTCCACGACATAGGCAACGCCGTGAACCGCGTCGGCCACGAGTACGTGGGCGCCCTCCTGACGAAGGACATCCTCACCGAGCTCGGTATGCCCTTTGACGAGGTACTGGAGATAATGGCCGCCATAGGCAACCACCACGAGGAGAGCGGCTATCCCGTATCGGACGTAGCAGCAGCCCTGATCATAGCCGACAAGGCCGACGTCCATCGCACGAGGGTAAGGCCCCAGAACCGTACCTCCCTCGCCCTCGTGAACGACATCCACGACAGGGTGAACTACGCCTCCACCCTCTCCCGCATAGAGATAGACCCAGACAACCGCATCATCTCCTACAACATAGAGATTGACATAAACATCGCCCCCGTCTACGAGTACTTTGAGATCTTCCTTGACCGCCTCATCATCTCCCGTAAGGCCGCCAAGGTCCTGAACGCCGAACTCCACTTGTACATAAACGGGGTCCGTATGGCATGACGGATACCCACAGCCACCTGAACGACCCCCGCTTCGCGGAGGACCTGGAGGAGGTGGTAAAACGGGCGGTGGAGTGGGGGGTGAAACGCATAAACGTCGTAGGGTACGACCTCCCCTCCTCCCGGAGGGCGGTTGAGATAGCAGAGCAGTTCCCGGAGGTGTGGGCGGTGGTGGGCCTCCACCCCTACGAGGCCGAGAGGTACGGCGAGGAGGACCTCAAGGGGATAGAGGACCTCCTGTCCCATCCCAAGGTGGTGGCGGTGGGGGAGATAGGCTTGGACTACTACAGGGGGCCGGAGGACAGGGAGGCCCAAAGGAGGCTGTTCCTGAAGCAGATAGCCCTGGCCCGCTCCCACGACCTGCCCGTCGTCCTCCACGTCAGGGACGCCTTTGAGGACGTTGTGGCTGTAATCTCCGACTTCCCGGATGTGGCCTTCGTCTTCCACTCCTTCTCCGGAGACGAGGGGGATATGGAGAGGGTGATACCGCAGAGGAACTGGTACGTGTCCTTCTCCGGAATGCTCACGTTCTTGGCTCACGTCCGGAGGGCCGCGGCGCTGGCACCGAGGGACAGGACCTTCGTTGAGACGGACGCCCCGTACCTAGCCCCCGTACCCAAGAGGGGGAGGAGGAACGAGCCGGCCTACGTGAAGTTTACTCTGGAGAGGCTGGCGGAGGTGTGGGGGGTGGAGTACGGGGAGGCGGAGAGGATAACGGACGGGAACGCTGAACGTTTCTTCGGGTACGGAAAGAGAGAGATTGTTAGCCCTTAAGGTCGCCCTGATACTGCTCTTCTTCGGGATGTCCGCCCTCGTTTCGGGGTCGGAGGTGGCATATTTCAGTCGCAAGTCCCCCAGCGACCTCGGACGTACCAAGGCCTTTGGCCTCCTAGCCACCATCCTCCTGCTGAACAACATGGCGAACTCCTACCTCTCCTCCCTCGTCGCCGACGTTGTCCCCGCTTCAGACCTCGTCGTCGGTGTCCTCCTCTCCCTCGCCGTAGCCGTTCTCGCCGAGTTCGTTCCCAAGCGGATAGCCCTCACCCATCCCCAACTCTTCGTAAGGGCGACGGAGTTCCTCTACCGCCCCCTCTCCTACCTCTTCTCCGTCCTGAAGGTGAGGGTGGAGGCCGATACGACCAAGCTGACGACCTACGCCATAATGGAGGCCGTGGTGGACGCCGTCCGGAACTCGGATATGACGGACGAGGAGAGGCTCCAGATAGCGAAGGTACTCTACGCCATCCACGGTAAAGGCTTCGCCGTCCTCTACCCCCTCTCGGAGAGTCCCCTCCTAAGGTTTGAGATGTCCGTCCGGGAGGCCCTCAACCTCCTTGAGAGGGAGGGGTACGACAGGGACTGGGTCCCCGTGTATCACGTAGACCCCAACGAGGTCACCCACATGGTGAGCGTCCGAACCCTCCAAGAATCCCCACCGGACGAGCCGATAATGGACCTCCCTAAGGAGAGGGCCATCTACTTCCCCATAATCGGCAGCTTTGTGCGTATCCTCAACATCGTTGAAAACAGGGGACACGTGGTCCTGGTGGACGAGTTCGGGAACGTCAGGGGCTTCTCCTACAGGAAGGACCTGGAACTGTGGCTCCTATCCTCCGGGAACGAGCTTCCCATAAGGACGTCCCTCCTTGAGGTCTATATAATGACGGGGAAGGAGCTGGGTCCGATAAACTGGGACCTCGCCGACCTCTTCCACCGCAAACTTGGGCGAGCGGCCGAAGACGGGGACGAAATCACCATAGAGGGGTTGAGGCTTAGGGTGGTGGGAGATATTTTCGTACGGATAGAGGAGGCCTGACCGCTTCCACGACCGTAGAATATCCTCTATGAAGGTACCGGATGAGCTCCTCTACACGAAAGAGCATGAGTGGGTCAAGGTTGAGGGCGACGTTGCCACCGTCGGCATAACCGACTACGCCCAGGACCAGCTCGGAGACATAATCTACGTTGAACTTCCGGAGGTTGGGAGGAAGGTCAAGCAGATGGAGGCCGTGGCCACGGTTGAGGCCGTAAAGACGGCGGCGGACGTCTACTCCCCCGTCAGCGGTGAGGTGATAGAGACGAACGCCAAACTATCGGAGAAGCCGGAGCTCCTCAACCAGGACCCCTACGGGGAGGGGTGGATGTTTAAGCTGAAGATGGAGAACCCCGAAGAGCTGAAGAACCTCCTCTCGCCCGAGGAGTACAGGAAGCTGATTGAGGCGGAAGGATGAGGTACCTATCCCTCAGCGATAGGGACAGGGAGGAGATGCTGAAGGCCCTGGGCCTCCCATCGCAGGAGGCCCTAATGAGGGATGCGGTCGGCGAGGATATCCCCTTTATAGAGACTCCGGACATACCCTCCCTGTCCGAGAGCGAACTCCAGAGGCACATGGAGGCCCTCGCCTCCCTAAACGCCCATGATCTCCTCATCTTCGCCGGGGGCGGAGCCTACGACGTCTATACCCCCTCGGTCGTGGGCCACATCCTCTTGAGGTCGGAGTTCTACACGGCCTACACCCCCTACCAGCCGGAGGTCTCACAGGGTACCCTCCAGGCGATGTACGAGTTCCAGAGCATGATGGCCGAGATAGCGGCGATGGAGGTGGCCAACTCCTCCATGTACGACGGGGCAACCGCCCTGGCCGAGGCCATCCTCATGTCCTTCCGCCTGAAGAGGAAGTACAGGGTCCTCCTCCCGAAGTCCCTCAACCCCCTCTACCGCAGGGTGATAGACACCTACCTGCCCGACTTCGCCGAGGTGCGGGAGTACTCCTACACGGCCTCCGGTGAGGCCGACCTGCCCGAACTCCTCTCCCTGATAGACGGAGAGACGGCCTCCGTCGTCGTTCAGTCCCCCAACTACTTCGGCGTAATGGAGAACCTTCGGGCGATAGGGAGCGCCGTAAAGGACAGGGACGTACTCCTTGTAGTGCATTACGACCCCGTCGCGGCGACGGTCTTCACCCCTCCGGGTGAGGTGGGGGCCGACATAGCCACGGCGGAGGGTCAGGTCCTCGGTCTCCCCCTCGGTTTCGGAGGCCCCTACGTCGGGATAATGGTCTCGTGGAAGAGGTACGTCAGGCAGATGCCGGGGAGGATAGTGGCCGAGACGACGGACGTGGACGGGCGGAGGGGCTTCGTGACCACCCTTCAGGCGAGGGAGCAGCACATAAGGAGGGCAAAGGCCACCTCCAACATATGCACGAACAACCAACTGATGGCTCTCGCCGTGGCCGTATATACCGCCCTCCTCGGCAAGGAGGGCCTTAGGAAGATAGCCCTAACCACCTACTCCAAGACCCGGTACTTCGCCAACAACTTACCGGACGGGTACAGGGTGGCCTTCAACGGTACCCCCTTCAGGGAGGTGGTGATAGAGGCGCCCCTGAAGGCGGAGGAGCTGATTGAGAGGGCTGCGGAGGAGGGCTTCCTACTCGGTCCGGCCGTCCCGGACTTAGGGGATAGGCACCTGTTGGTGGCCTTTACGGACAGGCACACGAAGGGGGACATAGACGCCCTCCTCGGACTTTTGAAACGGCTTAGATGACCTACCGCAAGGTACTGGTCGCACTCGGACCGGTACTCTTCGCCCTTGCCTTTCTCCTCCCCGTCAGCAGGGAGGTGGCCGCCACGATCGGGGCCATACTCTGGATGGGGGCGTGGTGGATAGGGGAGGTGGTACCCCTCGCCGTTACGGCCCTGTTGCCGTTGGTTATAGCCCCCCTCTTCGGTGTGGCTTCGGCGAAGGAGATAGCCCCCACCTACGCCAAGTCCCCCATATTCCTCTTCCTCGGAGGCTTCATCCTCGCCATAGCCCTTGAGAAGTACGACCTCCACCGCTACCTCTCCGGGAAACTCCTGAAGGTCTTCGGAAACTCCGAGATAGGCGTGTTCCTGGGGGTATCCCTCTCGGCCTACTTCCTCTCAATGTGGATAAGCAACACCTCCGCCACCCTGATAATGATACCCCTAATCCTCTCCCTAGGTGCCGGCTCCCTCACGACCGCCCTCGCTCTCGGGGCCGCCTACTCCGCCAGCATAGGGGGTATGGCCACCCTCATAGGGACTCCCCCCAACATCCTGTACGCCGGCGTCCTGAAGAGCTACGGGGCAAGCGTCTCCTTCTTTGAGTGGATGGGCTTCGCCTTCCCCTTCTCCGTACTCCTTGAGGCCATCTTCATAGCCCTCGCCGTCCTCTGGTTCAAACTCGGGCGGAGGCGGATAGACCTCCGGACGGAGGAGGTGGAGCTGACCCCACGCGGTAAGGTCGTCCTCGTCCTCTTCCTCATAACGGCCGTCCTGTGGCTGTGGAGGTCCGACCTCAACTTCGGGGCCTTTAAGGTACCCGGATGGAGTACCCTCCTCCACCTCAAGGGGGTAGACGACGCGACGGTCGCAATGACCTCCGCCATCCTCCTGTTCGTCGTTGGCCTCGTGGACTGGAAGGACACGGAGAAGGTCCCTTGGGACGCCCTCCTCCTCTTCGGTGGTGGCTTCGCCCTCTCCACTATGATAGTGAAGAGCAAACTGGCCGACCTCCTCGTCTCCTCCATGGGCGGCATAACCGTCCACCCGATGGTCTTCGTCCTCATCTGGGCGCTGGTGACGAAGGTCCTAACGGAAGTGGCTTCCAACACGTCCGTAGCAGCCATGCTCCTGCCCATAGGTTTCGCCTTCGCCAAGAGTGTGGGGATGGACGCGACCGCCCTCGCCGCCGTCATAGCCATATCCGCCTCCGAGGCCTTCATGCTTCCGGTCGCCACCCCTCCCAACATGCTGGTCTACTCCTTCAAGCTCGTCAGCATGCGGGATATGATGAGGATAGGGATAGTGATGAACGTCATCGCCTACGTCCTCACCGTCCTCCTCGTCTATAGGCTGGCACCTTAACGAAAACCCCCGCCCCTAACGGGCGGGGGGGAACAGAGCAATGGTGGGCTACCGGCTAACGGACTACGAACTTCAGTCGCTTCGTCCCGCGTACCTCTTTAAGTTTTAGAACGAACACGCCGGAGGGGAGGGCCGGCTTCAGTACGACTTCACCGCTGACGTTTAACCTCTTCCCGTACATCAACCTCCCGGAGGCGTCGTAAATTTTAACCTCCACCCCTTCGCCCTTGCCCCTAAGCACCACCTCCCCACCTTCACCAACCGAGACCTTTACCCCTCCGTCCACACCGGGACCCTCCCACTCGGCCGTGGCTATATCCACGCTATACACCTGTAGCCCCGCCGTTACGCTGGCCGTATAGACCTTGTGGTCCCTGTACCAGACGTCTCTGGGACCCGAAGGAGTGGAGTAGGCGTACGTTTGATAGTACCCACCGGAGAAGTCGGGGGCCAACCCTTTGAAGCCGTCGTAGTAGTTGGCCACGTACACGTTGCCGGCGGTCGCGTCGTAGGAGACGCCGACGACCTTGTTGCCGTAATCGTACCAGTACCCCCGTAGGCTCAAGTTTTCGGGATCGCTGATGTCTATGGCGTCCATACCGTTGTCCAGAT
>WGAN01000175.1 GCA_015494805.1 Caldifarciminota bacterium | reverse complement strand
GACATGAGGCGTTGTGAAAAATCCTTAAAAGTACGACTTGCAATTTATTGAAGTATGACTTACAGTTTTTGAATGAAATCTTGAATGAAACCGCCCCATCCCCATACGAGTCTTTCCCTTGGTCGGGCCGTTCAAAAGCTTCGGTCCAATAGGTGGGCTATCCTCCCATCAACGTAATCCCGATTTTTGAATGTGTGTTCTATCGGCGGATTCCAAACCCTTAGAGGAGGGCCGCTTCCCCCGTTAGGTCTTCAACGCCGTATCCGATATTGAAATGCGCTGCAAGGTCGGGCGTTGTAATATTGGGTCATCATGTAAAAATGATGCAATTTTTTAGGTTTTTGAGTTAATACATCAAAATTTCGCCACAAAATTGATGTCTGTGGTAGTTTATTACCTTGAAGGTGCAACGCCAAAATTCACACCGAGGATGACAAGGTGTTTGTCGGATACGCATCTTCCGAACCCTTCACCATTCCGGGACGATAAGGTACGGGCAGCAGTTTATATTCTACAAGCGGGATGTAGGTAATTTTGTAGTTTCACAAAGGCAAAATCAAAATTCTTCCCAAAATATGACGTTTACAGTCGTATACAGCCTTAATACCCTTTCCGATACCCCGCCCCGAAGTCCCAAGATCTTGAGATGTCTCGGTTCTCCGTATTGCAGATGCTATTGACGATTTAAAGGTAGCCGCATCAGTACTGCTTTGTGGATCCTTCTGGACTCCGTTCAAAACCCGTAATGGAGATTGCGAAAATCTTAAAGTTAGGCTTTCAGGTCTATGAAGTACGGTTTTCGGTTTTTGGAGGCAGCCTTTACGTTGATGGAGCCGACAGGTAATAGATGGGGTGCTGGGCGACGGCGTAATTGGGAGCGCAAGACCAAAGCCGTTGGAGTCCGACCTATCGCACCCTCCATCATTCAATTGTGGGTAGCCGGGATGTACTTTCCCCCTCCACCTGCACGCAGTTCCCCTTTAAAATACCCCCCTCAAGCGGCCGTAGCTCAACTTGGTAGAGCACCAGCCTTCCAAGCTGGGGGTTGCGGGTTCGAGTCCCGTCGGCCGCTCTATGGCTAGGGTCTGTGAGATCTGCGGGAAGGGTCCCATGACGGGACACCGTATAAGCCACTCACACCGTCTGACGAAGAGGAGGTTCTACCCCAACCTCCGTAAGGCCAAAGTGCGTATCAACGGCACCGTCAAGGTCGCCCGCGTCTGCACCAAGTGCTATAGGAAGTACAGGGTGCTATAAAGTACCTCCGCCTAAGGTTCCGATTACTCCGTCTCTACCTTCATAAGAGGCGTTGGTGGCTGTTAGGATACTTACTGTTCTTCCTGCTGTCGGTTTTTGTCGTTCTCAACTATCAGGCCATCCTGCGGAGGGTTTTGAGCCGCGCCCTCGGCGTTCCCGTCGGTTTTGAGGTAGAGAGCCTTAGCCTCAACCACGTCGCCTTGAGGAACCTTCGCATGGGGAGGTCGGTAAGGGTTTCCCGTCTCCTCATTCTCTTCTATCCCGACGCCCTCCTCCTCCGTAGGGAACTGGAGTACGTCAGGGCCGTAGGGGTCAGGGTGAGCGTCCCGGATATGGCCAGGGAGTTCTCACAGGGGAAGGAGGAATCCGGGAAGGGGAAGGGAGGTAAAGGGGGTGGGGCATCCCCCTTCGCCGTTAAAGAGGTGGCCATCTACGATTTGGGGGTCGTCCCCACCGACTCCGTCGAGGTGAGGGTCAAGAGCAGCCGTTTCTCCTACCAGGCCGACGGTGGGAGGGTGAAGGTCTCAAACCTGCGGCTGCGGGGCCTTACGGTCAGCACCCTACCCCCCTTCAGGGTGGATAGCGCCTTCGGGGATATGGTCACGAGGCGGGGGACCCTGTACGTACGGCTCTCCGCCGTCGGTAAGTACGACACCTTGGCCATAGATTTGAGGGACGGGCGTATGGCCTCCTACTCCGTCGGGGATACGGCGAGTACCCGGTACGACTTCCGGGAGCTTAGCGTGATGGGTGGAGGTATCGCCCTCTCGGTCAAGAGGGGGAAAGCCCTCTGGAAGGTTTCCCCGACTACGAACCGGGTAGGCTTCTCGGTTGGGGAGGTCGTCTGGGCCGACACCCTCAAGGTTGAGGAGATTGAGGGGAACCTCGTCCTGGACAGCCTCCCAGACTGGAGGTTGGAGGGCGTTAGGGGACGGGCGTACGGTGGTAGGTTCAAGTTGGATTTGAGTTCGGACAGCTCCAAGGTCTTCAGGGTGGGGTTGGACGTCAGGGGTGTCCGGTGGGGCGGCCTACTGACGGTCAGCGGCGGTGTCCTCTTCTCTTTAGATTTGCGGGATTCCTCTCTCGTAGGCGGGGGACGCCTGGACTACCTAAGGTTGAACAACCCGGCGACGGAGTTAGGCGGTATGGACTTTAGCTTTGAGAGTAGGGGCCTCAAGAGGTACGACTTCAACCTTCTGGGGGACTTCGTGTCCGCCTACGGTTATTACGACCTCTCAAATGACGAGGGGAGCCTCACCTTCAACTTGGACCGCCCACTTAGGGGGATCTCCTACGGGGACTTCCGCCTATACACCTTCTCGGCGGCGGGTAAGGCCGTCAAGAGGGGGAGTCTCCTCAAGGTGAGCCTATCCGATGCCAAGTTGTGGTACGCCGTCTACGACACCCTAAGGTTGGACAGCCTCTTCGCGCGAAATCTGAACTTAGAGTTGGACCTGAACCGGCCGCAGAAGGTCAAGAGCAGCGGGGAGGTCACCCTCTTCTACTCCCAGAGGGATTCGGCCGTGGCGAGTGTAAGGTACGCCTACTCACCTTCTTCCTTCGCCTTGGAGGGGGACGTCCGTACGGCCACCTACGGTTCCCTCCGGCTTTCGGCCGCGGGGAGGGTACCGGACAGCATCCTCCTATCCTCCGTATCCTACGATAACCGGAGCCTCCACGTGCGGCTTAGGGACATCCTCTTCCGCTACGGGGATACCCTCCTCCTAACGGTACCCGAAAATACCCTCCTCGGTGGCAAGGTCAGGGGAACGGTGGGTCTGGTAGCCGACTCCTCCGGGTACTCCTTCCTTGAAGGCTCACAGGTGACCCTCCTCCACGTCAACCCCACCCCCGTATTCGGTACCTTCTTCCCCGACTTAGACCTCCTCGTGGAGGACGTCTCCTTGAGGTTGGAGCCTCACGGGAGCGTCGGGGAGGCCGAAGTGAATGGGGAGCTGAAGGTGAAGGGGGTATCCTACGGGGATATACCGATAGATTCCCTTAGGGCCAACTATCACGTGGGGGGGGACGTGGTGGGGGTGGATAGCGCCTTCGTCTGGGTAGAGAACTCCGCCGTTGAGGTGGAGGTGGGTAGGTACTACCCTCCTCTAAAGGCTCTGTACGTCTTCGCCCGCTCCCGGAACTTCCCCACCGACCGATTCATGCCCTTCCTCCTGCCCGACTCCGGTCGTCTGACCTTTGAGCTTTCCGTCTCCGGACGCATAGACTCCCCCAACGTACTCGGTTTCCTGTACTGGACGGCCAAGAGCTTGGACCTCAACGGGAATTTCGTTAGGAGGCCAAGCATATACGCAGTAGGTATGGGGAACCGCCTCGTACTTCCCGCCTTCAAAGACACCAACGTGGCCTTTTTGGGTGGTGGAAAGGTGAGGTTTAACGGCTCCATAAGTACCGCCCTGACCGTAGATAGCCTGAAGGTGAGCCTTGAGAAGGCCGAGGTGCAGGCCGACCCCGACATCACGGCGGTCCTCAACGGCGACTTGAAGATAACCGGAGACCTGAAAAGGGAAATTATGGTGGCCGGGGAGGTGGTGGCGGACGAGGTGGAGATCTTCAAACCCCTGACCGAAATGGCGACGGGGGGAGCGACGTCCTCCTCCTCCAAGCCTGTGGTCCTCTACGACATACACTTCTACGCCCCCCGGAGGATCTTCCTGAACAGCACCCTAACCTCGCAGGCCTTGACCGGCGCCCTTTTGGAGATAGACGCCGAGCTTTCGGCGGATATAAACGCCCAGAAGCTGTCCCCCACCCTCTCGTCCCTCTCCGGCACCCTCTCCTTCCTGCGGGGGAACGTCTATATTGTGGATAAGGTATTCCACATAGACCGTGGCGAGATCGTCCTCTACGGCACGGAGGGGACCATAAACATCCTATCGTCGGCGACCTTCCCCCGGAGCGTTCAGAACGGTCTCACCGACAGCGTCCGGGTTTTCGTTAGCATAGAGGGGGATATGCAGCACCCCAACGTTCGGATATGGAGCCAGCCCTATATGTCCACGGGGGAGATCTTGGCACTGATAGTCGGCGGAAGCAACGTCCTCGGCTTCCTAAGCAGGGGCCTGAAGTGGGGGCTGAACCTAAGCGAACTATCCATAAAGCAGACCCCTACGAGCTACCAGCTCCTGTTCGGTACCTACATCACCCGCCGGGTCTATCTCAAATCCACCCTCTCCACCACGGGGGACTTCAACAGCATAAGGACCCTCTACTTCGTGAATCCCCACCTCTCCATCTACGGGGAGCGGATACAGGAGCCGGAAGGTACGAGGTACGGGGTGGGTATAAACTACCGTATAAGGTTCTGACCGTCAGGCTTAACATTTCCGGTTATGCTTCTGCTCTTAGGCCAGATCCTCGTTTTGAGGGACAGGGGAGCCTTTTACTCCGACACCATAGCAGCAGTGCTTAAGGGGAAGTTTCAAGGGTACGCCTACGTTATGGAATGGGAGAACGTCCCGCCGGGCAGGAGTCCGGAGGAGTTCTGGAGAACCTTCTGGAAGAGGGCCGGCCAGCGGTACGAGTTCGTGGTCGTCCTGGGACCGAAGTCCCTGAAGTTCGCCTTAGAAAACATCAAGGATAGACCTGTCTTCTACCTTCAGAATTACCAGAGGCCGTACCGCACCCCTCCCAACTTCGCCTCTCTCTACGTAGCCGTCTCCTATCCAAAGCAACTTTCCGGAATCGTATGCACCTTCAAGGAGGCCAAGCTCTTGGGCATCCTGACCCACAGGGAGGAGTGGGATCTGCTCTCCAACGTATTCACCGGGGACTATCCGGGGGCTATGGAGGTGCATATAAGGGTGGTAAGTACCCCATCCCAGATGGAGGAGGCCATAGCCGACCTTAAGGACGTTGGGGTAAAGGTAGTGTGGGTCCCGTCCGCCTCCCGCCTCAACACCGGCGACTACATCCGGAACCTATTGAAGGCCTCCCACAGGAAGAAGGTAGGGGTCTTCGTTGATCAGATAAGTAAGGTGCGACAGAAGGGAGGGGCGTTGGGGGCTTGGGAGCCTACCCCCGGAGAGGTAGGGGAGGCCCTCTCCAACTTCCTCGCCGAGATCAGGGAAGCGTCCGCTCCCTACGTTAAGGTGAGGGAGGATACAGTAGGAGGGTCCGTAGTGAAACGGAAGGAGGTAAACTGGAGGGCCTTCCTCAAACCCCACTACGTCCGGGAGATCAAGGGCGGTAGGGCCGCCATAAACCTGAACCTCGTCAGGGCGTTCAGGCTCAACGCCGTAGCACAGTGTGTGGAGAGGTTTGACGAAAAGTACTGACTTACGGGGATAAAATCCACCCTTATGCGTGGAATCCTGAAGGCACTCCTTTTAGGTAGTCTCTTAGTCGGATGCGGTGGAGGTACCCTCTCCGACGAGGCCGCCATTAAGAAGGTTAAGGCCAACCTAACGGAGGCCCAGAAGGAGATCGTAGCAGGGGGTAAGGGGGTGGCCGTCATAGTGGCCCAGTACGAGGGCAAGAGGGCGAAGGACCCGCAGTTCATGAGTAAGGTAATAAAGGCAGCCGCCAGCGGAAACGTGGCCTACCTCCCGGAGGTCGCCCGACCGGACACGTCCGGATGGAGGGTTGAGAGGAAGGGGGACACCGTCTTCGTGATATACTTCGCCCGCGCCCTGAACGTACCCACGAAGAAGGTCTACGAGGTTTCCTGGAGGTGGAGGATAACCGGAGGGGGCAAGTGGGTGAAGTTTGAAGGGAAACTGCCCGAAGTTAGGGTCGTAGAGGGTGAGGGAAAGTAAGAGGATAGCCATCCCCCTCCTCTCCCTCGGAAGTTTCGGAGGTGTCAGGAAACTTTTGGAGTTGGCTAACGGTCTGGTGGGGTACGGCTACGACGTTACCCTTCTCTACCCGGAGGGGAGGGGGGAGACCCCTTTTTACATAAAGCCGGAGGTAAGGAGGGTAGAGGTACCCGGCAGGAACAGGCTCCGCGCCCTCCTCTCATACGTCCCCCTGTTGAGGGAGTACGACGTCGTCCTCCTGAACTTTTGGCCAACGGCTTACCTCTTCCCCTTCGCCCGCAGGCCCATCTACTTCGTCCAAGACCTTGAGTACAGGTTCCACGCCAACCCCCTCCTCCGCCTTCTAGCCAAGCTCACCTACTCCTTCCCCATCCCGAAGGTGACCTACAACCCGGCCCTGGCGAGGGCCGTAGGGACCGACCTCGTCATCCCCGCTGGGGTGGATAAGTCCCACTTCTACCCCGACCCCGATCCCTACCTTAGGGGAGGCAGCGGGAAGGTGGTTATGTACATGCCCAGAAAGGAACGAAGGAAAGGGGCCGACATATTCGCCGAGGCTATTAGGAGACTCAAGGGGTGCTGTGAGTTTGAGGTGTGGTTGGTAGGGGGGCCGGAGGGCCTACTAAGCGACCTCTCCGTACCGGTCAGGAGGTTCAGGCCCAAGGGGGACGATGAACTCCGTCGCCTGTACTCCACGGCCGACGTCTTCGTCCTGACCTCCCGGAGCGAGGGTCTCGGCTTCCCCGTTATGGAGGCACTGGCCTGCGGTACCCCAGCGGTAGCGACGGAAGTGGATGGGAGGGAAGTGTGGGACCTACCCGGCATAAAGGTGGTAGCCACAGAGCCGGAGGCCGTCTCCCTCGGAATTCTGGAGGTCCTAAAGGAGCCGGAGAAGTGGAGATCCAAGGCAAACGAGGGAAGGAAGGGGGTTCCGGACGTCTCGGACATGGTGGCCTCTTTCAGAACCATCCTCACGACCCACATTTCCGCTCTATAATACCCACCTACAGATGCCCCGCTAGCTCAGCAGGCAGAGCAGCGGATTCTTAATCCGCGGGTCGGGGGTTCGAGTCCCTCGCGGGGCACTTATGACCACGCTACTTATCCTCGGGTACCTCTCCAACACGGGGGCGAGTGGGTACTTTGACATTTTTGATTGGAGAGCCTCCACGGAGAAGCTGGTTAGCGGTGGTTATCTCAACTACCTTGAGACCACCATATACGCCGAGAAAATATGGAGTAGCCCTTATGGGATACAGGACTTCCTCCTCGGTTGGGGTTCCATAAACACCGTTCCCATCCGGAACCTTGAAATCTTCGCCACTCTGAAGGGTATAAACTGGTTAAACAAGGGACAGCTGGAGGACACCGCCCAGCTCAAAAGGTGGTTCGGTGGAATGAGGGACTTTGAGATGGGGGTGAAGTACCAGTTCCTCGGCCGCCGTAACTGGGGTCTCTCCGGTGTCCTAAGCCTCCTCCTCCCCACCGGTGAGAAGCAGGAGGGTGAGATACAGGTAGGTACCACCTACACCACCAACTTCAAGGTCCGTGAGGGTCTCCTCGGTGGTCGCCTCGGTGTATCCGCCGGCTACGACTTCATCAGCGAGCAGTGGTCCACCCGCCTTATGGCCAACCTAGCTCTGGGCTTCGGTTATAACGTAGATACCAAGCAGGCCGGTTTCGGCGACAATCCCCTCTTTGTGGCCTTCGGTATATTCACGTCCTACTACGACCTTGAGAGCGGTTTTGAGTTAAAGTATTACGGTCCCTTGAGCTTCAACAGCGACTTCCTCTTCGCTACCCCTATGATAAGGTACAGGTTCTTCAACGGAGGTCTCGTCCTCTCCGCCGGCACCAACGTCTCCATGAACTACTACGTCAACAGGTACTACCTCTCTCCCGATCAGCCGGAGAAGTGGGAGTGGAACTGGGAGCTGTTCGCCGGCGCCCACGTCTCTCCCGCCCGTATAGCCGAGAGGATGTACGGCCCGGTGGGTGGAACTGGTCCCGCCGTGTTTGCCGGTGGGCCAGCCGTCGTTCAGGCGGTTGAGGAGATGGGTCCGAGGACCCTCCTCGTGATAGTCGTGGACTCCCTCTCCGGTGAGCCTATTCCGGGTGCCAAGGTCCAGATCGTGGGGAAGGTAAGCACGGAAGGTACGACGGACGAGAGTGGTACCTACAGGAACGACAGCCTACCCGCCTCCAACTACCTCCTAACCATCTCCAAGGACGAGGAGAACTACCATCCCATAGACGTTGGCGTAAATCTTGAGACGGACGCCGTCGTCAAGGTCAAGCTCTACAAGAAGCTCTCCCGCAAGCCCAAGCTCGTAGCGGTCGTGTACTTTGACACCGATAAGACCATCATCAAGCCCAAGTACCAGAAGGAGCTGAACAAGGTCGGCGAGATCCTGATGAAGGAGCCGTACGCCAAGGTCATCATAAGGGGTCATGCCGACCGCAGGGGTGGAGCCTTCTACAACGAGCTCCTGTCTAAGAAGAGGGCGCTCGCCGTCAAGGAGTACCTCATAAGGCAGTTTGATTTGGACGAGAGCAGGTTTGAGGAGGTCGCCAACTACACCATCTTTGAGCCTACGGGTAAGGGCCTGTCCAAGGACCGTAGGGTTGAGGTGTACGTTCTCCTTCCCGAAGGTAGCGAGAAGAACACGAAGCAGGAAGGTGAGGGCCAGCAGAAGTGATAGGGATAGTGGTGAGCCGCTTCAACTCTATCGTTACGGAGCGGCTCGTTGAGGGTGCAGAGAGGAAGTTGAAGGAAGCCGGGGTCCCGTACGAAGTGGTATGGGTCCCCGGCTCTTTTGAGTTACCCCAGGCCATCTCCCTACTGTGGAACAGGTACGACGCCTTCGTAGCCATAGGGTGTATAGTAAAGGGGGAGACGGCCCACTGGGAACATCTATCTTCAGCCGTGATCTCCTCCCTGATGGACCTCGCCGTCAAAGGTAGGAAACCTATAGGTCTGGCCGTCCTCACCGTTGGCTCTATAGAGCAGGGTTTGAACAGGGCGGGGGGTAAGTTCGGGAACAAGGGGGAGGAGGCGGCGGAGGCGGTCTTGAGCCTTATAAATCTACCGAAGCGTTGAAGTTTGGATGTACGGCATTCTCGCCCGAACTTATCCGTTTAAGTCTGATGAGGGATTGCGGGGACTGCTCCTTACAGTTCCGCCTTACGATTCTAAGTTATGACCTTTGACATAACGTCTAACCTGTGGCCTAAGAACGAGAGGTACGCCTTCTTCAGGGACAAGAAGATAGTCCCTATAAAACAGGTGGGACCTCACTGCGCCTCAACCGTCCTGGCCATGCTCACGGGACAGACCCCGGAGTACTTCCAGGGGAGGATCAACACGTAGGACCCCATATCTTGGTCCGACGCCCTAAAGGAGTTTGGCATGAAGCTCGCCTACTGCCCCTTTGACATCCGGAAGTTGAAGTTCTATATGAAGGAGCTGGTGGAGTTGGACGACCTCTTCCTCCTGTCCTACTACACGCCGAGGGATCCGAAGGTCCTCCTTAGGGATCCCGACAGCAGGGGATGGTTGGCCGGCTCACACGTCGTGATCCTCCACCGGGATAAGATAATAGACCCGCAAACTGGTAGGATAACGGACGCCTTTTCCCACAGGTGCAACGAGCGGCACACCAAGAGGATATTCAGGGTCGTCCCGAAGGATTACCACAGGGGGTTGTGATTTATATCTTTGACGTAAGCATCTCCCTCAAGTCCTCCAGAAGAGCCTCAAAACCGGCGGTATTTACGAAGAAGTTCCCCTTGTTCCCTTTCAGATACCGCTCTATATCCCTCCGTTGCCTTCCGGGTTTGCTGTTATCGTCCTTGTGCAGTATGAAGTTGTTGAAGTAAAGCCCATCCATAAAGGATACGTAATGCACATCATCCCTATCCTCGGAGTACCTTATGAACTCTATCACCTCCAGAACCTGTTTATCTTGCGCCCCTCCTGCCTCCTTCACGTGTTTGGCTTCTATAATGAAGAAATGCTTTCCGGATTTTAGCACCAGATCCGGTTCCTTCCCCTGATGCCCCCTCCCGAATTCGTACCTTATACCGAGTGCTTTTCTGAACTCCTCAAACGTATTCTCATCTCCCCCGTCAGGCAGAAAATACCCCGTAGGTGAGGCCATAGGCGACGTTATGTCCATAATATGGGGGACCTTTCCCAGGGTCCTTAGAATCAAACTCAAGAGTTTGTTGGTACCGACCTGTCCCTTCTTCCGGGATACACCGCTATCGTAGAGGGCCTGAACGACCACGTTGCTGTACCCCATCCTATCGTAAAGAGAGCGTCTCCTTCCGCAGTACTCCCGTACGAGGGCCTCCAACATTCCTTTCCTGTCGGATAGTTTCCTAAAGAGCGAGTAGGAAAGATCTAACACCTTCCAGAAAGCCACGAACTCCGTATATTGGATGTTTCCAACCCCCGTTATTATCCCGTAGATCTCGTCCAGTATCTTCGCCGCCGCGTCGCTATCCTTCTCCACCATCACACAATAGGCCGTTATCAGATCCCTCAACCTCTCAACCTTCCGGATGAACTCCTCATCACGTACGCTCACTGTATCGGAGATATAGTTCTCGTCTATTAGAGGCTCCGGATTCTTCAGAGACACTTCGTAGTAGTACCAGTTATCCTTTAACGCCACAGCTCCAACCTCCTCTTCCCGTTCTTCTTCCGCACAAACTCAACCACTCCCTCGGCGTCCCCCTTCCTTACGAGTTCCCTGAAATGGCTCCTCTCCTCTTCCGTCAGGTCCAGCCATGGGAAGGTCTGAATGAGCCTCTTCACCTGCGACAGGCCGAGGTACTTCCGGGTGTATTCGCTCTTTGAGTACTTGTAGGTCGTCATGAATTCGCTGTCCGTTTCCCTCCTGAAGTACTCAAGGACGAGGTTGAAGTAATCCTTCAGGAGGATCTGCTCCTCGTACGAGAGGGGAGGTTCTATAAAGAGGTGGATGGGGTGGGTCCTGTAGGGGGATCTGGTCACCAGGATGCCATCAACACCGAAGACCTCCCTTATCCCGTAGAGTCCCGCCCTCCCGTCCATACTCCCCGTGTCCACCGTCCTGACGAAGAGGACGTTGGACTTAACCCTCTTAAACAACCTCTCGTTGACGCTCACCTCCATCCTCTCGTACCCCCTGCCGTTGAAACGGTTGGCGTCTATGACCTCAAGGGTGAAGTCTCCCCTGTTCCTCTCAACCTCCTCAAGGGTGAGATAGTACTTCACCTTTAAGGGATTTCGGGCTTTGAACTCCTCCACGAACTCCTCAAACGGCCCTCCCGCACGGTAGTACTTCTTCGGATCAAGGGTATATGCCCTTTTCCTGACGGTTTTACTTATCTTTATCCCTTCAAACGAGATGGGCCTGTGTCCCGGTACCTCCTTCCTCTCAAAGAAACAGATAACGACGTTCGTCCCCGTATGCTCAAAAACCTCCCTCTCAAAGATTACGGCCTTCCTTATCGTGTAATGTTGAAGAAAATCCATCCGGACCTTGTTTGAGACCGAAAAGCCGAAGAGGAAGTTTGAGGGGATTACGTATATCATCCGCCGGATCCCATGGCGTAGGTCGTTCATCATCGCCAGCTGGTAGAGGTCCTGATAGCCCTCGTTCTTCCCCCTGAAGTACTCAAGGTACTTTCGGGCCTCCTTGTGTTTCACTATGTAGCCGATGTAGAGGTAAGGGGGGTTGGTGATGTGATAGACCGGAAGGCCGAGGTTGAGGAGGAAGGTAGGGTAGTCCTTTATGGTGTCCCTCTGGAGGATGTTCCTCTCGGCTACCTCCCTTGGGATGCCGTACCCTGTGGCCTTTTGGATGGCCCTCTCCACCATGTCCCTCTGGATGTCAAAGAGGAAGACGTGCCTCCTGAAGAACTCCACCCTCTCGGAAGGTGGGACGAGTTCAAGGATGGGGAGTATCAGGTTCCCCTCGCCGGCGAAGAGGTCCGTCCATACGTACTCGTAGATGTGGCTCCGGATTTCGGGGAGGATGAACTCCCTGAATACGTACGTCGGTGTCAGGTGTGCGCCGTAGAGCCTCCTGGGGTCGCTTATGGCCGTTTCTCTGTCCATAGATCCGTGAAGGTTGTATTTTAGAGATGGAAAACGGAGAAACCCGGACGGAAATTTTTTCGCACCCCCTGTTGAACGGCCGTATAATTCTGACACTATGCTGTACCTACTAACGGCACTGGGAACGGCAAATGGAGAGGGATTTTCCTTTGGAATAACCACGATACCTTCCCTGTACTATAGGGAAGTCCTCAAAGGCAACTTCGTAGGTGAGGCCGTCTCTTTCTGGAACAACGCCACCACCCAAACCTTCACGGTGACTACCGTACCACCGGGGGCTACCGTCGCCAAGGCACTGCTGTTCTGGGGTTGTGAGTGCAACTCCTCTTCGGATCTGATAAACATAACCTTCAACGGAAATCCCATAACCGGCACGGTCGTGGCTACCACCTCCACCCTCTGCTGGGGTACCTCCTCCTACATAAACTACGTCGCCGATGTCACCCCCTACGTCTCTGGCAACGGTTCCTACACCATCCACGTCCCTCGTGCCTTGAGCAGCACCCCCGGAGCGGACGGGGCTACCCTTTACATAATATACTGCGACCCCGCCGAGACAACCCGCACCATAACCATCTACGCCGGCGCCCACTTCCTCAACTCCAGCTCCGCCAACTGGAACCATACGGGTTTCACCGCCACGTCCTCCCCCCTCGCCAAGGCCTCCCTTACAGTAGGGGATCCTCAAGATGGGTACTACAACCCCGGATACTTCAACGGACACTACATCACCTCCTTTGACGGCTCCGTACCGGGCAACCACTACGGGTACTGGGAGGGAGACGTCTCCTCTTGGGTCTCCTCCTCGGCTACCTCCGTCTCCTGGCAGCTCTCCTCTGGAGGGGCGGACTGCATATCGCCCAACGTCAGCGTCCTCGCCGTCACCTCCACGGATACGGAGACGTTTGACTGCTCGGCCGGGTACGACGACCCCGTCCTCATAGACGAGGCTGGCCGGGTGATAGCGAGGGGGAGCTACACCGTCTACGACGCCTCCGGTAGGATAGTCTATTCCGGCTCCGGGGAGTATCGCCTCGGTAAGGGCATCTACTTCATCGTAGCCGAGGGGAGGGTGAAGAGAATAGTTAGGCGGTAAAGCCCCAACGATCGTAATACCACGGCCGTAAAATGTGGCGATGGTGCTGATGCTTTTTGTTGCCCAGTTCCCTCCAAGGCACGTAGCTGTAGGAAGCTGGCTTATGCTCCACGGGAGTATGGGGCATAACGGTTTCGGGGCGATGAAGGGTCAGATAACCGGATGGAGCGTAAAGTACAGCGTCTCTCTCTGTGCGGGGGAGTCCCAACCCATCGTTGGAGACATAAACGACGACGGCATTCCGGAGATCGTCTTCAGTTGCGTTTTGAGTAGCAACGTCTACGCCATCCGTGGAACCACGGGGAGCATCCTATGGACGTCCGGGTACGGTGGCACATGGGGGGCGCCGGCTGCGGCGGATCTCGTCCCCTCCCTCCCTGGACTTGAGGTCGTCGTTTGCAACTCCTCCAACACCGCCCTGTTGAGGGGGACGGACGGCTCCACGGTGTGGGTCGCCTCCGTAGGTTGCGGTTCCAACAGTGGCGCCCCTGCGATAGTGATAGCCGGGAGCGATACCCTCGTCCTTGTGAATAACGGCTCCACCCTCTACGCCCTTAGGGCTTCCACGGGGAGTACGGTCTGGTCGGCCTCAACCGGAGGCAACACCCTCATAGGTATAGCCAAATCCCCAGCAGTGGGGGACATAGACGGAGACGGTAGCTACGAGGTGGTCGTGGCCGGCCACAGTACGGTCTATGCGTACGATGCCCGAACGGGTACCTTGGAGTGGAGTGCCTCCGTAAGCAACAGGTACTATACCCGTACGCCGGCCACACTCGTAGACCTAACGGGGGACTGCATTGACGAGGTCCTCGTCTCTAGCGATAACGGGAACATCTACGCCCTCAACGGAGCGGACGGCTCAACGGTATGGGTTTATAACATCTCCGGTCGGATGTCCTGCGGTCCGATAACCACGGCGGACGTCAACGGGGACAGCATCAACGACGTCATCGTAGGGCATCTGTCCAGCTGCAACTGTGGAACTCCCGGTGGGGTGACGGTAATAGATGGCTCTACGGGAAGTAGGATCTGGGGCCACACCTTTACCGGTCCCAATATGACCCACGGCGGGGGGAGGGTGGTCTCCGACTTTGACAGCGATGGACACCTGGAGATCGCCGTAGTACCTTACTGGAGTAACTATATGTGCTTCGGGGACGGAGTCTTCAGAATGTACGACGCCGCAACGGGGACGTTGGAGTGGACCGCCAGCAACGTAGTCGGTGAAGGCTCGGCCTTCGCGGACGTGGACGGGGACGGATGCTCGGAGATAATGGTCCTCCCCTCGGCCGGGCGGGCGACCTTCATAGTGGTGGATAACGACGCCGTTTCCTCCTGTGGCGTCTATCCCTACAACGACACCTGTTCCATCGTTGGGCAAGGGGACGACCTACCGACGGAGGAAACCCCGAAGGTACCCTACCTTCTAACCGAGGTTAAGGGGGAGATAGGCGGCATAAGGGTATCCACCAACACCGAGGCCGAGGTGCGGATATACCTTCCGGACGGCAGGATGGAGGCCAGGAGAAGGGTACCCGCCGGTAAGACCTTCATCCCCTCCCGTCGGGGTGTGCGTATAGTGGAGGTCGGCGGCAGGACCTTTACCGTCGTAGTCCGATAACCCCCTTGCAACCGGAGGGGTATCTGCTTTAAAATAGCGGTATGAGTATCCTCGCGCTTTTGGGTGCCGTCTCCTTCATGTTCCGCTACGGTGGTGGGGAGACGGACGAGGGGTACGCCGGGATGAACACGACGGACGGTGGATTCGTCGCCGGCGGCATCTGGGGAAGTTACGGGGCGAACGGGGATTTCGGTATCGTGAAGTTCAACTCCGTAGGGGAGTTGGTTTTCGGTAAGGCCATAGGTACATCGGACGAAGACAGGGCTTACGGCATAGCCGAGATCTCTTCTGGGTACGTCCTCGCTGGTAGGACCCTCTCCTCCCTCGGAAGCGGTGGCTACGACGCCCTCATCGTCCTGTTGGACCCCTCCGGCACCTTCCTGTGGGGCCGGTTCGTAGGGACCTCTTCCAGCGAGTATCCCTACTGGGTGACGGAGGACAGGGACGGGAACATCCTCGCCGCGGGCTACTCCGTTTCCTTCGGCAACGGGGTGTGGTTCCTGAAGATGGACCCCTCCGGCTCCCTCCTGTGGTCCAGATCCCTGGAGTACCCCGACCCTTCCATGGTCCGGGAGATAAGGGTGGATAACTCCGGTAGGTACATCCTCGCCGGTAGGGTCGGCGACGGCTCCTCCTCCGACGCCCTCCTCATCCGTACGGACACCTCTGGCACACCCCTGTGGTCCTTGAGGTTAGACCTCGGCGGTGAGGAGAAGTTCTTCTCCGTCGCCCAAACCCCCTCCGGGGACTACTGCGCCGCCGGATACACCACGGCGGACGGCGACTACGACATCCTGGTGGTACGGGTGGATACCGCCGGGAACGTCGTATGGCTCAAGAAGGTCGGCGGCTCCTCCGACGATCAGGCTTTCGGTGTAGACGCTTCCCCCGACGACGGGTGCGTGGTCGTTGGCTACACCTTCTCCTACTCCCACGACTTCTTCGGGTTTGAGGACGGCATAATCCTGAAGTTTGACGCTGCCGGCAACCTCTCCTGGTCCCGCATCTTCTGGGGGGAACTTTACGGAGACGTCGGGAACAGCGTATATACCTCTTCGGACGGGGGATTCCTCGTCGTAGGTTCAAGCTACAAACTGACGGGCTTTACGACGGTCGCCGACTGGTTCATCGTCAAGTTCCTTGACGACGGTACGGTATGCTCCTCCAAGTACTCCACCGTCTCCCCCTCCATCTCTACCCCATCGTACTCCATAGACAGCACCCTACCCACACTCAACGACCGCACCTCCGCAACCAACGTAATAGCCGCCTCCCTAACCGTTCAGGACCTACCCACCGATACGGTGGTCTTCTGCACGCCCGTGGGATGGGAGGGAGACCTATCGGCGGATGAGAGGGGGAGGTGTCGCAGCAACGGAAAGGTCCTTGAGGTCTACTCCAGCGACGGTCGGCGGTACGGTAGCATAGACGAAGCCCCGGCGGGTGTCCTCCTCATCCGTACGGAGAGGGGCTGGAGGAGGTACATAAAGCGGCGTTAAAACCCTGTCCCCCTTACAATTGCCGGCGTTATGGCTATGACGTACTCTAAGTGTGGCCTTCCGGCGATGACGGTGGAGGTGAAGGGGTTGGGGGTGAAGTGTTCGGAGTGCAGGCGGGAGGAGGCGGTAGTTGAACTGAAGTACGCCCGAAAGAAACTCTGTCCCAAGTGCTTTACGGACTTCTTCGTCCGGAGGGTGAAGAGGACGGTTGAGAAGTACAGGATGTTCGGCCCCAAGGACAGGGTGGCCGTAGCCCTCTCCGGCGGTAAGGACAGCGTCGCCCTTCTGGACGCCCTGAAGCGGGCCTTCCCGGAGCAGGACATAGTGGCCTTCTACATAGACCTCGGCATACACCACTACTCGGACCACCTGCGGGAGAAGGTGAAGGCCCTGACCGACAGGCTCCAAGTCCCTCTGCACATCTACGACCTCAAGGAGCGCGAAGGGTACGTCATAGACGACTTCCTGACGACGAAGTTCCGGAGCAAGATGTGTTCCGTGTGCGGGATAGTGAAGAGGGCGGTATTTACACAGATGGCCAAGGAGGTAGGGGCCACCGTAATGGCCACCGGCCACAACCTTGACGACACCGTGGGAACCATGCTCTCCGCCTTCTTCGCCGGCGACTTTGAGTCCATAAGCCGCCTGAAGCCCGTCCTCAAGCCCCTGATACCGGGGCAGCCCAAGAAGGTCAAACCCCTCTTCAACACCCCGGAGATAGAGGACCTCTACTACGTCGTGATAAACGACCTCCCAGTCCAGGAGTGCCACTGCCCCCACTCCTTCGGAGCCTCCGTCAGCCGGTACAAGAGGCTCTTGGACCAGATGGAGAAGGAGAACCCCAACGTCAAGTTCCAGCTCCTCTCCGTCTTCCTGAAGAAGCTCGTCCCGATGTACGAGAGGGTGAAGGAGTTGGAGGAGAGGAAGACGGACGTGGTGCTTGAGGTGAGGCCCTGTAAG
>WGAN01000174.1 GCA_015494805.1 Caldifarciminota bacterium | reverse complement strand
TGGAGTACTCCGGCAGTACCTCCGGGTTCCCTTCCTGTATTCCCACTCTGCTCTGGGGCACCTTCACCGGTAGGAAGATGTCCTCGTAAGGCCTCCACACCCTCCGGGACAGACTCACGTACAGCTCGTTCCCCTCGCCGTAGGAGTAGGAGACGTGCAGAGTTGGGAAGGGGGCGAAGTACGTCGCCCTTATCGGTCTATCTTGGGTGTTGAGGTTGAACTTGCGGTCCATATACTCCAGTCGCAGGCCCACCTTGTAGGAGAGTTTGCCGAGGTTGGAGGAGAGGGTGGCATACATCGCGTGGGTCTCGTCCCTCCCGTCAAAGGCGTAGTCGGGCAGGTCGGGAAAGGCGGAGGTGGTGACGTCTATGTTGTAGGTGTAGTTGTACAGATCCAAATTCAACTTATAACTGCCGACCAGCTTGAAATTACCTACGCGACCTCTGTATCGCACCTCCCCGTACCCGTTTCTCACACTACCGACTATCCTGTTCCGTATATAACCATCCCAGGCGCTATCGTAGGAAAGGGTATTGAAGAGGTACCTATCACCATAAAACGTGATAGAAAGTTGCGCATCGTCGGAGAACTCGTGGTCGTACCCTATGAGGGAGTTGAGAGTGCTTGAGGATTTACCCAACAGGGCCAAATTCTCGGTCGTATCCTCTGAGGTAGCATAATCGTAGGGATAGTTCATCTTTCCGCCCCCATACGTTCCCCCTACCTCAAACCTCACCTTCCCCTGTCCGAAAACAGCGTACCTGAAACCTACATCCCATCCCGCCAGGGATGCCTCCGTTATGGCGTTCTTTGAAGCGAAAATCACGGTATCGCCTCCAAAGCTGAACTTCCCGTAGGTTATAGGTCTATCCCTCCACCTCGTCAGTCTCAACCGGATGTAGGGCTGGAACCTCCCCGTACTCAAGCCGAAAGTACCGTTCAGCATACCACCGAGATAGGAGTTCGCCACCCCCTGAAGGCTGAAGCCGTACCCCGCTACCCTCCTCCTCTTCATCACCACGTTTATTATGGCATTACCTTCGGCGTCGTACTCCGCAGAGGGGTTGGTTATGACCTCTATCCTCTCAACCTGCGAGGCCGGTATCTCCTTAAGGCTCATATTTGTGGGCCTGCCATCCACGAAGAGGATGTACCTGTCGCTTCCCCTTATCTCTACGTTCCCCTGCGGGTCCACCTTCACCCCCGGAACACCCCTCAAGGCGTCCGCTGCACTCCCTCCCCGGCTCACTATATCCGCCGAGGGGGTTATCACCTTTCTATCCACCTCGTACCTCACCTTGGGGGGTGTGGCCTCAACGACCACTTCCTCCGTCCTTATGGGCTGTGGGGAGAGGGCTATCGTACCGATGTTGGTGTCCTTCTCTATCTCAAGGGGGCCGATGAAGGTTCTCCTGTAGCCTACGAAGTCTGCGGAGATGAGGTATCTGCCAGCTTTGACGTTTTTGAGGACGAAGACCCCCTTCTCGTCTGTGTATGTGCCTGTGATCTTAGAGGAGTCTTTGGGGTTGTGGAGTATTACTACAGCGTAGGCCATAGGCCCGCCGCTTTCGGCATCAACGACTTTGCCGCTGACGGTTAAAGCCGTTAAGGTTGTGGTTATCATCCTTATCCTCCTGAACTGCTTATCTTATGTGCGCCTAGGTGCTATGGTGAGAAGATTTGCAGAGAGGTTTGCAATTACGAGATTATATGATGGTAAATTATCCAGCTTGATGAAAATCGTGAAAATCAGCATATATTTCACTTTTGATGCAGATATTTTATAAATTTTGTTATTTATATGCAAATCAAGTCAAATTGTAAATTTTTTATAGACAACATTCTTGCCTCATAATTCCAAAATCCCTAAACGGGACTGGACGGGATCTATCTGTCCGTCGGATACCGAAATCTTGTGTCGTACCCTCCCGATTGAAGTCGTCCGCCCATCGGATAATCTTCAAAATGAATTCCATCGGCATTCCCCAGTATAATCCCCGCCTATGGTTTTCAGGCCGGAGAAGGAAGAGATAGCGAAGGCCTTCATGAGGCACGAGAAGGATACGGGTTCCCCGGAGGTGCAGATAGCCCTCCTGACCCAGAGGATAAAGCACCTCACCGAGCATGTGAAGCGTCA
>WGAN01000173.1 GCA_015494805.1 Caldifarciminota bacterium | reverse complement strand
GGGATAGGGGTACAGGGATATACGGCCCCTGACTGCATAGTCGGTATGCTCGCCACCGGACCGGATACGGCCGGATACATCTACCTCAACGCCATATCAAGGAGTGGGGACACCGTACCGGTGATCCGCGCCCGATGGAAGGGGATATTCTTCCAGTCCTTCGTATCCTCCACCTGTTTGAGGGGGTTCGGGGCAAGGAGCGACACAGGGGGATACATATACCTCTCCGCCTATACGGACGGCGACACGTCGGACATCCTCAGGAGTAGGTGGGTCGGTACGTACGTACAGGAGTACAACGCCTATCCCTGCTATGTGAAGGGTTTTGCAGCATCGTCCGACACCGGAGGTGTGGCCGTACTCTCCGTAGATACCACCTGTGCCGTGGATGTAGCGGAGGCAAAGGACAGGGCCGGGAGGTTTGAGGTCCTCGGCATAGAGAGTGGGGAGAAGTTGAAGGTCAGGTACTCCGTCCCCAGGACCGGGAAGGTAGACATATCGCTCTACAACGCCTCCGGCAGGCTCGTTGGCAGGAGGAAGGTCCTGAGGGATAGGGGGACGTACTCGGAGGTCTTCTCCCTGTCCGACGGCATGTACTTTGTGGTCGTCAGGTTCAACGGGCAAAAGGTTGTAGTGAAGGCGATCAAAAAAGGAGGTAGGAGATGAAGCGTTTCTTCAGCGTTCTCGTCATAACGGGCGCTATGGTGATGGGCGCCTCCTCCCTGAAGGGGGCGTGGATAGAGGGCGGCAACCCTCTCCCCGTGGCCTTCTCCAACATGGTCATCTTTGACAGCGCCGGCACCTACACCTGGACCGTACCCGACGGGGTGTATAAGATAAAGGTTGAGATGTGGGGTGCAGGTGGTGGGGGAGCGTATTATGATGGTAGCTCTCATGATGAATATTGTGGAGGTGGAGGAGGTGGGTACGGTCTGGTGGTGATGGACGTGACGCCGGGTCAGGTGTGTGCCATAACCGTAGGTGCTGGTGGCAGTTCCGGAGCGGATGGTGGAAATACCATCATCGTATGCGGCACGACGACCTACACCGCCTACGGCGGTGGTGGAGCATATACTAGTTCTTCTCACTGCTACGCAGGAGATGGTGACACGGCCACAACACCCTTCTTCCTGAAGGGGGAGGATGGGGGGAGGTATTACTGGACCTCTTACAGCAGCAGCGATCGCTACTACTATGGTTTCCCTCACGCCGGATCATCCCCCAGAGGAGGGTTCGGGGGATTCTGGGATAACCGTAGCGGTTCTTGGCCTGGAGGCGGCGGGTTCGAGAATTACGGTCACGGTGCCGACGGGGCCGTCATCATCTGGTACTGATGGCAAAGGGGGGCCTCCGGCCCCCTTCTTTTTTTACTTTTTCCGGTTTCCGACTTTAGAATCTGGAGATGAGGGACTACAGGGAGGAGTTCTGGAAGGGCCTTAAGGAGCTTAAGGACGAGATAAGGACGCTGACAAGGGAGCTGGCGGAACTTCAGAGGGAGACGGACAGGAGGATGAGAGAGACCGACAGGGAGATCAAGGAGATATTTAAGGAGCTGGCGAAACTCCAGAGGGAGACCGACAAGCAGCTCAAGGAGACCGATAGGATGATCAAAGAGACCGACCGACAGCTCAAGGAAACCGACAGGCAACTCAAAGAGTTGAGCCTTGAGGTTAAGAATACGACCAGATCCATATCAGAGTTGAACGGCGTATGGAAGAGCTACAGCGAAAAGATAATCTTTGACAACATAGAGGACGCACTTAAAAACGCCGGTTTCCAGGACTTCGCCATCAGTAAAGGCATAAAGAGAAGGAAGGGTGATAAGGAGATTGAGATAGACTTTCTGGCCGTAGGAGACGGCTACGTGGTTGTGCTTGAGACGAAGACTACACTCAAGGTTAAGGATGTCAGAAAGTTTGTTAGAAAGCTGAAGGACAAGTTCTTAGAGTTCTTTCCGGAGTTCAGGAATTACAGGATATACGGAGCTGTTGTTGGCATAAACCTGCAGGAGGGTGTTGAGAAGTTCGCTTTCAAGAACGGCCTAATGGTCTTCAGGTACAGGGACAAGGGGGAGGTTGAGATTCTCAACCCGAAGGGGTTTGAGCCGAAGAACTTCGGAGTAGGGTAGGGCATTCACACCTCTAAGCTGTTCAAAATCCTCAACATCTCCCCGCTCTCTACCATCCTCTTGAACTCCTGAAAGGTCAGGATTCTATCCACGTAATCGTTAACGAAATCCCTGTATATCTCCCACCCGTGCCGTTTTATCTCCTCTGCCCATCTCTCACTAACATCCTTCAAAACCAACCCGTACCTTGCGGCAATTTCAAAGTTGTTTCCTAGTGAAATGTAGAAGGTTTTGCCGTATGGACCTTTAACTTTATAGGTTCGCAGGTCTATGCTTATCTCATCGCTCAACCTTGAGGTGCTTATCACACGGCCCACCCTTAAGACGTCCTCGTTTATCCTCCTCTCAAGGTGTTCCTTCAGTTTCCTGGGGGATCGTCCGTACTTTTTGTGGATGTACGGATAAAGTTCCTCCGAATATCTGCGTAAGAACTTCTCTAGGATCCCCTTCTTAAAGCGGAAACTTTCGTTTTCTACGCTAAAGGATTCGGGGGTGGTGGCCATCAGATAGGCGAGGCCGATAAGGGCGGAGCGGGACCTAAGGTAGGTGTTCTTGGGTGGTAAGTCCGCCCTCTTGAAGTCTCTACTTGGTAGGTGGATGAAGAGGTGTCCGGAGAAGCTTACGAAGGGTTGAGGGGTCGGTGAGTATATGTTATAGAATATGAAAGCCTTATCGTAGCTTCCAAGAGAGGACAACTCGTAGGCCTTCTCCCACGCCTCTGCGAGGGTAATACTGCCCTCAAACCCCCTCAAGATCTCGTACAGGGCATACCACTCTATCTGAAAGTTCTTCATATACCTTAAGTGTTCCTCCGGTATCTCGTGGAGCATATCAAACTGTCTGGAGGAGAGCATGTACAGGAATATCGCCATGTAAATCGCCCTAAGGTCTGACTCTGATTCTTCTCCCTTTTGAAGCATCAACTTGTATATCTGAATTACGTCCTGAAACGTCTCTACCTCGTAAAACTCCCCATAGAGAAGCTCCTGCAGGCCTTGGGAGGTGAGGTTCCTTATAACTTCGTCCACAAGATAGTACTCCTCCATATTTTTGTAATATGCACTTTTAGGTACGAGGGATGAGATGGTTTGGAAGATCCTTATCGTGTGGAAAACCCTCCTGCATATGGGATAGATGTTCCTCTCGGTTTTCTCTATAGCCTTCAACAGGCCTTTGAGGTGCTGGAGGCGTTTCCTTAGGAAATCCGGACTCGGAATGCGAGATCCGATACCTGCCCTCTCCTGCACGTAGAATGGATATGCGAGTTCGGATGACGCCGGCAGATAGTTCAGGGAATATCCCCAGTTCAGGAAACCTTTTACGTACAGCCTCCTAAGGTACCCCCTACAATCCGTGATGAACTTCTTGGTATCCTCCAGCATACCTTTGTTGTCCATAACGCAACCGTAGTAGTGCATCTTTAGGAAGGAAGCGTAGCAAGGGCATACACCCAACCTGTCAAACTCCTCGGCTATGCTCAAAAGTTTCCACCACCTTAGCGTATAGAGGTAAAGCTCGGCGAGGACTACGAAAAGGGCCGCTTCGTAGTTCCTCTCGCATCCCCTCTTACGACACTCCTCAACCTCCTTCCAAAAGTGCCTCTCTATGTCCTCAACGTTGGTCTCCATAAGCATCTTGCAGAAGACGTCAAGCGGGGAGGTCCTTAGGTTTGATAGGTGGGAGTTACAATCCATAAACATAGAAAGTATTTTAACGCCGGGCCAACAGTATGCCGTGCGACGTGAAGACCTCCTCGTAGGGGATGGGTGGCCTGCCCTCCCGCAGGCCCCGGAAAAGGGCCTCAAGCATACCCCTCTGCCCCTTATCCACAACGGCCGTTTTGAAAACCTTACCGCCTATCTCCGTACGCCTGAAGTCTAAGATCCTCAAGGTCCTCCCCCCGCTCATAACCTCAATCCGTTCCTTCTCCTCCTTCGCCCCGAAGGTGCCGTAGAGTATTGAGGCGACGGAGCCGTCCTCCCACGTCAGGGTTATGGCCCCGCCGTCCCCCGACGGTTGCACGTCCCAGGCCGTCGGTATCCCTCCGATGGCCACAGCGTAATCAACGAAGTGTATCCCTTCCCCTACGAGCCTCCCCCCTTCGTAGTGTATCCAGTGGCTCTCTGGCAGGGGGCCGGCGTCTATACGGTACATCATCTGGAACGGCCTTCCGAGGGCCTCAAGGAGCCTCCCCGTGTGGGGGGAGAAGCGGCGGTTGAAACCTACGGACAGGAAGCCCTTAGTCTCCTCAAGCGTTCGTCGGATATCCTCCAGCTCATCCGGGGTTATAGCGAGGGGCTTCTCGCAGTGGACGGCCTTGCCGGCCTTGAGGGCCTCAACGACGATACGGGCGTGGGTTGAATGCCTCGTCATCACGAAAACGATATCCACCTCGTCCATCTCAAGCACCTCCCTGTAGTCCGTCGTGTATATGGGGAACCCCCACAGCTCCGCCACCGACCTCGCCGTGTGGCCGCGGGACGTCGCCACTGCTACGAGACTGACGTCCTTCCTCCCCTTCAGGTGGGGCAGGATGAAGCCCTGGGCGTAGGAGCCAGCCCCCACAAACGCCACGTTGAAGACCCCCTTCCGCCTCGGCGGGACCCTCTTTACGTATATCCGCTTGAGGTCCGGCTCACCGGGGTACTTCAGGACAACGCCGACGAAAGGTTCCTTCGCCCCCGTTATGAGGTCGTAGGCCTCCGGGGCCCTATCCACGGGGAACTCGTGGGTTATTACGTCCTCAAGGACGAGCTTTCGTTCCTCTATCAACTTCACTACGTACGCGAGGTTCCTCCCCTCCGTCCACCTTATGTACCCGATGGGGTAGTCCAGGCCGTACTCCTCGTAGAGGGGGTCGTACCTGCCGGGGCCGTAGGACCGGCTGACGAGGAGGCTAACCTCCTTGTGGTAGAAGTCCTTCCAGTCAAAGCCGTAGTTGGCGGGGGCGAGGGCCACGACCTTCCCCCTGTCCCGTACCATCCTCCCGGCCGTATTCACCACCTTCCCGCTCCTGTCCGGCGCCGCGACGAAGACGACGTCGTACTCCCCCGATGGCTCCGTCCCTATCCCCCCCGCTCTGGCGACCTTCAACCGGAAGGGGTCCAGGTCCATCCCATCCACCTCAACGTCCCAAATCTTCAGTAGCCTCCCCACTATCTGCCCCACTACCCCCAACCCTATCACCAAGGCCCTCTCCCCCGGCTGGATCCCAGACCTCCTGATGGCGTGCAGGGAGATGGAGGCTATGGCTCCGAAGGCCAGCTCCCTGGCCAGGTCCTCCCGGCTCGCCTTCGCCACGAGGATGTGGGGGACGCTCACAACCTCCATGTGGTTGGCCCACTGCCCCCCTACGGCCACGACCAGCTCTCCCCTCCGGAAGGGACCGGAGTCCTCCAGCACCACACCGGAGAGGCTGTAGCCGAGGGGACTCAAGCCCTCCGCCCGGCTCCTCGCCTTGTAATACACGAACCGGGGTCCGAAGTCCTTTGCCAGAGATAAGAGGCGGAGGACGTCCCTTCCCCTCTCCCGGATTATCTTCAGGGGGCTTTTCGCGAGGGATACGGTATGCCCCTCCGTCCCCGTACTTATGGCGGAGTAGAGGGTCCTGATAAGGACCCTGCCGGCTGCCGGGGCGGGCGGTGGCACCTCCTCCACGACCACCCGCCGTTTGGCTATGCTGTAGAAGACCCCCTTCACCTCGCGACGCTGATTGCCCTTATCTCGCGGATGACGATGACCCTTATCTGGCCGGGGTACTGCAGCTCGTTCTCTATCGTCCGGGCTATCTCCTCGGATAGCGCCCTCGCCTCAAGGTCGGAGACCCTGTTGGCGTCCACTATCACCCTTATCTCACGGCCGGCGTACAG
>WGAN01000172.1 GCA_015494805.1 Caldifarciminota bacterium | reverse complement strand
TCCTTCCTCTGCCCCCTCCGGGGGAAGACCACCTCCCCACCCAAGAGTTGAGCGAGGGCGAGGGCGGTACCGCTCGGAGTGTCCTTCTTCCACCGGTGGTGTATCTCAAAGACCTCCCTGTCCCAACCTTCAACGAGGGGGGCGACGGTCTTGAGTATCAGGCGAAGGAGGGCTATGCCTCTGGAGAAGTTGGGGGAGTACAGGACGGCGGTCCTCTCGGACAACCGCTTCACCTCCTCCATCTGTTTCCGCGTGTGTCCGGTCGTACCGAATACGTACCTCTTCCCCCTCTCGGCGGCGTACCTCAAGGCGGGTAGGGTGGCCTCCGGTAGGGCGAACTCCACAACCACGTCCGCCTCCCCTATGACGTCCAACGGGTCCCCCTTCTCAACGATACCGACCACCTCGTACCCCCTCTCCTCAAGGACCCTCCGTACCTCCCTCCCCATCCTGCCGTAGCCCACTAAAACTACCCTGTACATTTTCAACTTTCCGCCGCCTATTATACGTCCGTAGAATACCCCCTTGTTCTTCCGTCTCACCTTCTCCTCCATCCGCCACTACGCCTTCCGTTTTTCCCTCGCCGTCCTGGGATTGGCCATCTCCGTCGCCTCCCTCGTTTATTTCCTATCCTTCGGTGAGGGCGCCCGGCGTCTCATAAGGAGGAGCGTTGAGGACTTCAACCTCCAGCTCCTCGTACTCCCGCCGGCCCAGAGCCTTACGGTCCAGCCCCTCCTTCCGAGGTCCCTCGCCGACTCCATCCGTTCCTTGGGCGTGGGGAAGGTCTATTCCATCCTCCGCCTCCCCTACACGGCCGGTTTCCCACCGAGGGCTATGGGGGTGGTCTTCGGTAGGGACTTCTCCTCCTCCCTGCGGTTCATATCCCGGTACGAGGTGGTGAGGGGAAGGGACCTGCGGGACAGTACCGTACGGGAGGCGGTGGTGGGCGAGGCGTTGGCGAAGGCCTTGGGTTGGGACGTAGGGGATACCCTAACCGTGGGGACGGGTAGGTACATAGTGGTCGGCGTCGTCAAGGCCGGCTCCCCGATGGTGGATAACGCTGTAATCGTCCCCCTCAACCTCCTTATGGAGGATATGGGTACGGACCGCCTCCTCGCTGTAGCCGTCGCCCCACCTCCCGGTAAGACGGAGGAGGTCCTTTCCCTCCTCAAGAGGGAGTTCCCCGGATACACGATCCAGACCTCGGAGGAGCTGGTGAAGTTGGCCAAGTCCTTCGTAGCCTTGGGGGACGCCATAAGGTTCGGCCTCTCCTCCATCGCCCTCTTCGTCACGGCTGTCCTCCTCTTCGCCATAATGGCCATAACCGTACAGGAGAGGAGGTGGGAGTTCGCCGTCCTTAGGGCGCTCGGAGCCACCCGATGGTTTATCTTCCGCCTCATACTGGCCCAAGCCCTAACGGTCAGTTTCGTAGGCTGGCTGTTCGGGGCTTCGTTGGGTTGGGGCCTCGCGGAGGTCACGTCTAGGGTGATGGTGGAGAAGTTCGGTCTGGATTTGGTGGAGGTCTCCCCCTCTATCCTAATCCTCGCCCTCCTCGTCTCCTTGGGTGTGGGGCTGGTGGGTAGCCTGTTTCCGGCCCTCTCCGCCGTCCGGATGGACGTAAGGGAGGGTTTGGGGCGATGAGCCGCCTCGTAGCGGAGTCCCTAAGGAAGACCTACGGCCGGAAGGCCAAAACGGTCGCTGTGGACGGCTTCTCCTACACCTTTGAGCCGGGTAGGTCCTACGCTATAGTGGGTCCCTCCGGAAGCGGTAAGACGACCCTCCTCTACCTACTCTCCGGTATAGAGGTGCCGGACTCCGGGAAAGTTCTCTACGGGGATACCGATCTAACGGCTATGGGGGAGGACGCCCGCTCTCGCTTCAGGGCGAGGTACTTCTCCTTCGTCTTCCAGCAGTTCCACCTGATTCCTTACCTGAACGCCTATGAGAACGTGAGCGTTGGTCTATACCTTAAGACCGGGAAAACGGATCACGGGAGGGCCGTCTCCCTCCTCCGCTCCCTCGGTATAGAGGACCCCAACAGGAAACCTTACGAGTACTCCGGTGGGGAGCAGCAGAGGATAGCCATAGCCCGCGCCCTGATAACGGAGCCAAGGGTTATATTCGCGGACGAGCCTACGGGGAACCTTGACAGTAAGAACTCGGAGATGATCTTCAGGATCTTGACCGGCCTCGCCTCCGAAGGCCGCACCGTGATAATCGCCACCCACGACCTGGCCCTCGCCGAGATGTGCGACGTCGTCCTTCGCTTGAGGGACGGGAAACTGGTGGGGTCTTGAAGGGATATTGAGGTATTACGGGGCGGTTCTAGGCCGCTTTAGAATTTCAGGGAAGTGAGGAAGATGGCCTTATCGGTACTTTTGAACGTCCTGATCGTCCTCTTTGAAATCGTGGCAGGGGTGCTTTTCGGCTCTCTCGCCCTTCTCTCGGACGCCATACATAACCTTCAGGACGTTTTAGCCCTGATAGTTTCCCTTGTCGCCTTTTATCTTATGGAAAAAGGCCCGACACCCACATCTACGTACGGGTACAGAAGGGCAGAGTCCCTCGGTGCCTTTATCGGCTCCCTGATGCTGCTTCTATCGGTCCTTTACGTGTCCTACGAGGCTATCTTGGCGCTTCTGATAGGACACAGGGAGGTGGTGGGGTTACCTATGATCGTGGTCGGTGGAGTGGCAGCGCTCATAAACGGAATCTCCGCCTATCTCCTTCACGGTGGCCACGACCTGAACGTACGGTCGGCCTACCTTCACCTTCTGGGAGACACGGCCTTTTCCGTAGCCGTCGTAATAGGCGGGGTGGTTATGCTTATGACCGGTTGGTCCGCTCTGGACTCCATCCTGACCCTGATGTTTGCCCCGATCTTGATTAAGGACGGTCTATCCCTACTCATCGGATCAGCACGGATACTTATGGAGTTCGCTCCCAGGGGATACGACTCCCGGTCCATCGCTGGCATAATATCCTCCACCGGTGGAGTAAAAGAGGTGCATGACGTCCATATCTGGGCTTTATCCTCGTCGGAGCCTTACGTTTCCGCCCACGTGGTCCTTGAGGGGAAACCTTCGGCAGATGAGATGGGACGGATACTGAAAGAGGTAGAAGAAAAGCTTCGGAGCGTCGGGATCAAGCACGTAACTTTACAGGTGGAACCGGAGGGATTTTTATGTGAGACCCCATGCTCTCAAGATAGGAAGTAGAATCGGGTGTATCAGATTCTAGGGTACAATTGCACTTCGGAGAGCCATCTTCCGGATTCCGATGGAGCATAACCGATAAGTTCGGGACCTCATACTTCGGCTCCGGCTCAAACTCCTTCCAAAACGTCTCCCCGGAAATTGGCCCTAAGGCCTCTTCCTCACCAACACCCCTACGGCATTACCGAAGATCATCTTCGCCTCAACCTTGACGGGCAGGCGGGTCCTCCGGTCTATCCATATCCTCATTCCCCCCTTCCCACCGAAGACGTTCTTCCCGGACTTCATTATCGGCCTCACCACCCAGCAGTCGTACGTGCCGAGGGGCGTCCTTACCCTCTCCCGCCCTACGAGGCGGATCCTCACCGTCTCCGTTATGTAGTCCACGTGGTAGGGGAAGGAGTACTCCTTCCGTTTGTCAAAGTCAAGGGTCCGGGCGACGTAGACGAGGGTCAGGGGGTCAAGGCTCCCCTTCGGTATCTTAACCCTCTTGCCGTCGCTGTAGAGGGCCGAGCCGTTGTAGTGGTCGTAGGCTATCCACCCCCAGTAGTGATACTTCCCCTCGTGCTGCACCTTCTTGTAGAGGAGCGGCCTTAGGTTGGTGTCCGTTATGCTCAACATCGTGTCCTTTATGCGGTAGAAGGGGACCCCGCCGTCGGCTATCAGCTTGAACCTGTAGGCCGGCCTTCCCTTCCAGAGCGTCCGACCGGAGCTTATCAGGTAGAGCTTCCCCGCCTTGAAGGGGCCGAACTTGGCCTCAAAGACGAGGGTCTCCGGCTGCGAAAGAAAGAGGAAACCCGTTATCATTTCTTACTCTCCTCCTTGGCCGTCAGGCACCTCTTGCCTCCGCTGCTCCACACGACCAGGGAGTCTATGAAGTCCCGCGAGTAGCGGGTTATGGGGGAGTTCTGGACGTATATGCCGAAGACGTACCGGTCGTTGCACCCGGTGTAGAAGCCGAGGAGGGCGGAGACGCCGAATAGAGTACCCGTCTTGGCATGAACCATACCCCTGAACTCAAGGAGCCTCCTCCGGAGGGTGCCGTTTCCGGGGGATGGTAGTACCTCCTTCACGAGGCTATCTATGCCGCGGGTGCCAGCGCAGACGAGGTAGACGGCGTCTAAGGCCCTTACGAGGTTGTAGCGGGAGAGTCCGGAGCCGTCAAAGACGTAGGCGGTGGTGTCCATCCCGAGGTTCCCCATGAACTCCCTGAAGTACCTTCCGGCCCTCGTTATACCCCCGGAGTAGTGGGCGACCATCATGTCCATGGCGAAGTTTATGCTGTAGGTCAGGGTGGGACGTAGGAGCCTTATGAGTGGAGGGCTGTAGAGGGTGTCTACGTCCTCAAAGCCGGCGAGGGAGAACCTGTCGCTCTCCTGTACCTCTATCTTGACCCTCTTCCCCTCCCTTATCGCCGCTCTCCGGATAACGTACTTGACGAAGGCGAGGGGGTCGGAGTACCTGTAGCGTCTCCTTGGAATCAGGGCGACCGTGTCCCCGAAGACTACGGAGTCTAAGGGTAGGCTTCTGTCCAACGATATTCCGAGGGAGGTGTCGGGCTTTACGATACCCCGGTTTATGGAGACGGGGGTTATGGGGGAGACCCTGTGGAACTTTATGTCGTCCCACGCCCAGCCGTAGCCGTACCTGTCTCCCCAACGCGGGAAGGAGACGAGGACGTAGGCCGTCTTCCCCCTCATCCTTCGCACCTTCTCCGAGACTACGGAGTCCAACTTGCGGAAGGATAGGGTGTAATCCCCAGTGAAGCGGAGGACGAGGGCGTTCCCCTTCGTGGCGACGTACGTCGGTATCCTGTAATTTGGGCCGAGGGTGTTTAGGAGTACGACCGCCCACATGGACTTGAGGGTGGAGGCTGGGACGACGTACTCGTTCTCACCGCGGAGCCTTACCGGCTCACAGGTCCCCTCCCGGAGCCACACCTCCGAGAAGTAGGAGAGAAGTACCAGCACAGGGTAGTATTTTAAGGCCTTCAGTAGACCAGGGCGAGGAACCCCCGCAGGTACTCCGCATCGGGGAAGTAGACCGGCACCGGATGGTCGGGGGACTGGTGCAGCCTGTAGAGGAGCTTGACCTCCCGCATGAGCCTCTTGGCCGCCCGGCTCATCTCCCCCTCAAGGAGGGAGAAGTCAATGTGGCGGGAGCAGGAGAATACCGCCAGGAGTCCCCCTTCGTCTAATAGCCTCAAGGCCCTGTCAAAGAGGGTGAAGTACCCTCTCTTGGCGCCAGAAACGTTCCTCCCCTTGGCAAAGGCCGGGGGATCAAGCACTATACCGTCAAACCTCTCGTGGGCCAGGAGAAAGCTGTCCAGCATATCAAACACGTTGGCCGCAAAGGTCTCAACCGACTTCCTGTGGAAACCGTTGGCCTGAACGTTCTCCTTCAGTATATCAAGAGCCTCCCCGTCCTCGTCCACGGCTATGACCCTCTCAACCCCGTACTTCAGAAGGTGCAGGGTGAAGCCCCCCGTGTAGGAGAAGGCGTCCAGCACCCTCTTCCTCCCCCTCATCGTCCTACCCACCACCTCCCAGTTCAGCCTCTGGTCAAGGTACAGTCCCGTCTTTTGTCCCCCGATGGGAACCTTAAACTTCAGGCCGTTTATCTCCACCCACACCTCCGAGACCTCCTCGTCGTAGAAGTGCCACCCCTCGTAAGGCTCAAGGCCCTCCTGCCTACGGGCGTAGGAGTCGCTCTTCTCGTACAACCACCTGTAGCCCGCCATCCTGAAGCCCTCAACTATCTCCCTCCGCAACCTGTCCGCCCCGTAGGAGGATATCTGAATGACGGCCCCATCCCCATAGACGTCGGCTATTATTCCGGGCATGTTGTCGGCCTCGGCGAAGAAGAGCCTGTAG
>WGAN01000171.1 GCA_015494805.1 Caldifarciminota bacterium | reverse complement strand
TGCGTATGTCCCTCTTTACACCGGAGCCACGGAGCATGGGACCGGTGGCGCCGAGGTTCAGGGCGTCCTCCGCCGAGAGGATACCGACGTCCTTCAAACGGGCTATGAGGATGGGGTTCTTGGTTATGAGCCTGTCCATCTCGGCGAAGGCCTCCTCAAACTCGTCAAGGAAGGCGGAGACCTTATCCAACCAACCCTCCGGGGCGTCGGCGGCGAGGCCACCTATCCGGAAGAAGGAGTTGTTCATCCTCTGGCCCGTGAGTTCCTCAAGGAGGTCGTATATCTTCTCCCTCTCCCGGAAGGCGTGGAGGAAGGGCGTCCAGGCTCCGACGTCCATCACGTGGGTGCCGAACCAGACGAGGTGGCTGGCTATACGGGAAAGCTCCCCGAGGATGACCCGGAGGTACTCCGCCCTCTCCGGTATCTCCTTGTCTATGCCCAGGAGCCTCTCAACGGCGAGGACGTAGGCCCAGTTGTAGTACAGGGGGGCGAGGTAGTCCAGACGGTCCGTGTAGGGGATTATCTGGAGGTAGCTGCGATGCTCGGCCGTCTTCTCCGTTCCCCGATGGAGGTAGCCTATCCGACACTTCGCATTTACCACCGTCTCACCGTCCAACTCCAACTCTACCCGCAGTACCCCGTGGGTGGCGGGGTGTTGTGGTCCCATGTTCAGGACGAAAGTTTCGGTCTTAACGCCAGCGGTTGCCATGGACGGCTATTATACCGGCGAAGGAGGGGAAGGGACGGCCCTTAGGGGAGAAATCCCCGTATCCCTCACACCTCCACGACCCCTAAGGAGGGATACACCCCCACCCCCTGGCCGTCCTCTCCGAATATCTCGTACTTCTTCAGGGCCGCCGCCCCTATCATAGCAGCGTTGTCGGTGCAGTACTCCGGACGGGCGAAGAGGACCTTATCCCCAAAACTTTCCCTGAAAACCTCCCTTAGGCGGCTGTTGAGGGCCACCCCACCTACGACGGCGATCTTTGGAGGTTTGAGTTCCGAGTAGGCCCGACTTACCACATCGTACAGGTGTTGCACTATGGCCTCCTGATAGGAGGCGGCGATGTGGGGGAGGTTCTCCCTGACGTACTCCTCCCCCTTGTTCCGTACGTAGTGCAGGAGGGCGGTCTTGAGACCGCTGAAGCTGAAGTAGTAGCCCCGTCGCTTTATCTTCGGCTTTGGGAAACGGTGGAAGTCCCGCTTACCTCTGCGGGCGAGGCGGTCTATCTTCGGACCCGCCGGATATCCGAGGCCGAGGGTCCTCCCTCCCTTGTCAAAGGCCTCACCGGCCGCATCGTCCAAGGTGTGGCCCAATAGCCGGAAGGAGTACCAACCCTCCACCCACACCAACTCCGTGTGTCCCCCTGAAACTATTAGGGCGAGGAAAGGGGGGCGGAGGTCCGGATCGCTCAAATAGGCGGAGTATATGTGGCCTATGAGGTGATTCACCCCTACGAAGGGTTTATCTACGGCGAGGGCGACCGTTTTGGCGAACTGCAACCCCACTATGAGGGAGGCCGCCAGACCCGGCCCCTTGGTGGCCGCCACCAGGTCCAGGGCCTTGGGGTGCGTCCCCGCATCTGCCAGCGACTTTTTGACGACGTCGTATATGACCTCTATGTGGGCGCGGGCAGCCAACTCCGGGACTATCCCCCCGAACTCCTCGTGTATCACCTGCGACTTCACTACGAGGGATAGGACCTCAAACCTGTCCCCCCTCATCTCAACGACGGAGGCGGAGGTCTCGTCGCAGGAGGTCTCTACGGCCAAGACCCTCATTCTATGTGCCTCCCGTAGAAGGCCCAGAACGCGGCCGTGGAGACGGAGAGGAAGGCCGCCCAGAAGAAGGGGGCGGCGTAATGGAGGCCGTACAGGTAGCCGGCGATGGGAGGGCCGATGATCCTACCGAAGGAGCTGGCCGATTGGTAGGTACCCATCACCAGGCCCCTTTCCCTCGTCCCCCGCGACAGTAAGCTAAGGACAGAGGGTTGGGTTATCCCGGAGGCCATAACGAGGAGGACTATCAGGGAGGAGAGGACGTAGAAGTTGGGGGAGAGGGGTACGAAGGCGGAGACGACGGAGGCTACGAGGAAACCCAAGAGGATGGCCGTCTTCTCGGATACGATGCGGCTTATCCTCCCCATGTTGCCCTGAACTGCCGCTCCGAACAGGCCGGCTACCCCCATCAGATATCCTACCTCCCTCGCTCCCAAGCCGAAGCGGTCCTTTATGAGGAGGGCGAGGATAGCCTCAAAGTTGACCATTATGAGCATCCCAACGAAGCCCAAGAGGACGAGGACCCTCTTGTCGGGGGGTAGAGAGAGGACGCTTCCACGCCGACGGGGTAGGTGGGCCTTTACGTTGCGGACGGTGAAGAGGGCGACCGCGAAGGCTACCAAGGCGATCGCCCCGGAGACGAAGAAAGGTACGAGGAGGCCGAAGTTGGAGGCCAGACCTCCGAGAAAGGGGCCGAACACCATCCCGCTTCCAAGGGCCGCCCCGTAGAAGCCGAAGTTCCGGGTAGCCTTGTCCGGTGGGGACACCGCCCCGATGTACGCGCTGGAGGAGGGGAGGGCTGCGGCCGATATGAGACCACCGAGGAACCTTATGAGTATCAGGTACCACACCGAGGGGACGAGGGGGATCAGGAAGGAGGTTATGGCGAAGCCGAGGGTGCCGAGGGTGATGCCCCACTTATAGCCGAAGTGGTCCGAGAACCGTCCCCAGAAGGGGGCGGAGACGAACTGGGCGACGGGGTAGGCGGCGAAGATGAGGCCTATCTGGAAGGGGGTGGCGCCGAGGTTGATGGCCCAAAAGGGTAGGATGGGGAAGAGGAGGGAGAATCCCATCATCACGATGAAGACCACCACGACGACGGTCAGGATGCCGGCCATAAGCCGCAGATTCTAAGGGGGGTGCCGCCGACCGTTGCGTATCGGGGAGTATTAGGGGAAGTTGCTGTTAAAATTTTGTAGTCATATTGAAAATAGTTCATTTTTAACATAAAAATTGTACAAACTTTAATTTTGCCCAATAATTGTGATATTAAGCCGACTTGGAACACGTAATCGTTTCAAAATTGCATTATCCTCCAGTTTGATGGGACCGAAGTCAATCGTCATTCTAAGAATCCCGAAATTACCCAAACGGAACGGTATCCATCTCCGACTTTTGAAGGTCGGAGATCCCCGGCGTTGAGGCAGAGACTCTAAGGGAGAGGGGGGCGTACGCCCCCCGTTTTCGCTACCAGTATCCGCAGGTGTGCATTTCGCGGAAGTACCTGACCCCAACCTTTCCGAGGTAGTAGAGGAAGGAGGACAGGGCGAGAACATCCCAAGCGGCCCCATCAACGGCGGCCGTCGTATCCCCGTAGAAGTGGCGAAGGTAGGCCCCGGTCTCCAAGCTGTCCCTAACCATACGGATGAAGAGGGCCTCGGCCGAGTCCAGAACGCTCGGATCCGAGTTCCTGGCCATCTCCGGGAAGGCCAGATACACCTTCTCCCATACCTCCGCCCCGCAGGTTATCCCCGAGCTCCTAACGTCGGTCCATCGGGTTAGGTCCAAATCCGACAGCCTCTCGGCGGCGTAGGAGAAGAGACGGGGAAGTCGCTCATAAGGCGTTTCCCCTCTTATCATCTTGAGGAGGTGTTTCTTCACCACCTTGTGGGTGCGGCGGGTTTCGGAGGTGATGAAGTTCCCTTCCGCAAGGCAGAAGTTATCAACCAACATCTGCGAAAGCAGAAAGAGCATCGCCAACCTCCTACTTTGCCAGAGTCTTGAGAGCTTCAAACCCCCTATACTCCGCGTACATCGTGAGGAACTCGTAGAGGAGGACCACTATGGCAACGTTGTTGGATAGGCGTACGGTATGGACGGTACTGTCCTTGCTTACTTCCTTCAGGAATAGGGCGATGTCCTTAAAGAGGTACTCCCTGAAGTTTTGCACCTCCTGTTCATAGCAGGGCATACGGATGGCCTTACAACGGTAGTTGAAGGCTTCGGGGTACCTCTCCTTGAGGTACCGGAGGACGATCTCGCCGCAGGAGTACAACTCGTCGCCGGGGAAGACCCTCAACCACCCTTCGTCTACGCCACCGTAGTCGTAAAAGGGGTATAGGAGTTTCCGGGCGGAGCAGAAGGCCTGCCTCACCCTTAGGTCGGCCTCCGTAGTCTCCCTTAGTGCCAAGGCTACGAGGCTGGAAAGGCCGCCTCCGGCGTCCCCGCCGGTTATACCCCAGATGAGGGGGAGGGAGTCGGAGATATGCCACCCGTGGAAGCAGGCTCCCAAGGTACTGCCCGTGTCGGATATGGCGTCAGCCTGTAGGATATCCCCTTCAAAGACTATCGCAACGAGGAGGATCATTCCACCACCTCCTTGAGTTTGCCGGCCAAACGGCGGGCGAGGGTGGTATAGACCATAGCGAGGGATTCGGGAATCTCCAGTTTCCCCTTCTTTTCGGCCAAGGCGTGGAAACAGGCGTAGGCAAGGGCGGCGCTTTCGGCTTTAAGTGGGGCGAGGGAGTCGCCAGAGGAGAGGGTGTGGGAGACGTACTGCAACAAACCCCTCTGCATGTAATCAAGGGCCTCGTACCTGTTCTTTGAGAGCAGGGCGTTGATGGTATCCACCAGGTCCTCCCCTCCCATCACCCAGGAGCAGGAGACCACGGCCGTAGATATCCCGTCCTCGCTTACGAGCGGATTCTCCGATAGGACGAGGGCTGTCGGGAAGTACGCCTTGGTGAAGAGGGTTATCTTCAAGGAACTGCCGTTTTCCAACAGGGAGGCGGCTATCTCTTTGGGGGACTTACCCCGTTTCAGGTCGTAGGCCATACGGTCGTGGAGCTCTGTCCAGTGGAAGTTTGGTAGGTTTGTGCCAACGATGAAAACGATGTCGGCCATCCTCTTCATCAACCTACCCTCTTCGCCCATTTCCACCTGCCCATCGCATCCTATAAGGAGCAGGGAAACCGTCATTACAGCAAAGGCTACCCTCTTCATAATCAGACCTCCACTACGAAGATGTGATAGGGATCCTCCGTACCGCGGCGGGCGGGACATTTGGAGAGCGAGGGACGGAGCCTGACGGCCCCGCAGTACATACACCGGTACCTCTTCCCCCGTTCTATCCACTTGTGGGGGAGGTTCGTACCGGGACACTTCCCCGGCGAAGGCCTCTGTCTCGTTGCACCGCAGCGCGCACATACGTACATTACGGCTTACCTCCTTTTACTATCTCTCCCTTTTCGTCTATGGCTACAAAGACGTGGTAGGGGTCCGATAGGCCGTACCGGACCATGCATTTGGCCAGAAAGGGCCTCTCCCATACGAGGCCGCAGCTGATACACCTGTATCGCCTCCCCTTCCTTATGAACCTGTGGGGGAGGTCGGTGTACGGGCAGTTGCCCTTAACAGGCTCGTTCGCCTCCATACCGCACCTTGAGCATACGTACCTCATGGCACCCTATGCAGGTTTTAAGAGCGTTCAAGAGCTTCGGCTAAAACTACCCGTTCCCTTGGGGCGTCCCGGTAGTTAGAAACCGTACCAGTTGAAAGAGGGTATCGGCGGCGGGGAACAGAAAGAGGAGGATATGCCAACCGATTTTACCGAGGGTTTGAATGTGATGGTTGAGGGTACGGTTGCTCCCACCTCTACCGCCTTTGGAATCGGGCGTGTGGTACCGCATACGCCGGATATGGTACCGGCGTCCCCGTGTTTCACTTTTCAAGGGATGTATGTAAAGGTGCAACAGTCAGGTCTCCCTACCTCCTCACCCGACGGCGGAGGGCGAGGACGGTCTGGTAGATGAAGTATGCTATGAGGGTGTAGAGGATGAGGGCGGAGAAGGGGGAGACATGGCCGTTGGCGGTGAGGCCGTTGAGGAGGGGGAAGATGGAGGCGATGCTGTTGTAGGGTTCAAGGAGTATGGATAGCCAGCCGAGTCTGTAGTGGATGCCGAAGTCTATGGTGTAGAGGAGGTAATAGACGCCGAAGGTGATGAAGAGGCCGATGAGTGGCCTGATCCAGCTCAAGCCGAAGTCTGCGGTAAGGCCGTACAGACGGTAGATGAGGATGTCGGCGAGGGGGTTGCGAGATAGGGAGCCGGTTAGACGGCGGAGGTGGAGGTGGATCCATATGTTTAGCCACATAACAACAAGTAGAATTGTAGCGGATATGATGGGGTTAATCACGGAAAATATCGGAATTTTCCCTAAGTTTTGGAAATTTAATTGATGTGCTTGCCACAGTTCTACGGATTTTCCTATGACCTCTCTAAAGCCAGTGAGTAGGTGGTGGGGGACGCTTATGA
>WGAN01000170.1 GCA_015494805.1 Caldifarciminota bacterium | reverse complement strand
TACGTTGAGTCCGTAGACAGGATAGAGCGGGAGGATCTGGTGAAGTTTCACGAGGAGTACTGGAGGCCCAACATCTCCTACGTGGTGGTGGTGTCCTCCCTGGACCCGGACGAGGCCATAGCGAAGGTGGAAAAGTACCTCTCCGGTTGGGAGAGGAGGGACGTAAGCCTGCCCGACATCCCCCCGATAAAGAGGAGGAGGAAGGTTGAGATCCATCATATGCCGGGCCTCAATCAGGCCTACGTCAGGATGGCAGCTCCCGTTGATATCCAGCGGAACTCCCACGACTGGAACGCCCTTAGGGTGGCCAACTACATCCTCGGAGGCTCCGGCTTCTCCAGCCGGATACTGCGGAAGATAAGGGTTGAGAAGGGATACGCGTACTCCGCCTACTCCTACGTCATTCCCAACATACCGTGGAAGTCGGAGAAGCTCCCCTCCATCTTCATAGCCGGCCTTGAGACCCGGACGGAGGCGGCGGAGGACGCCGTCCTGATCCTACTTGACCTCATAAAGGAGGCGAAGGAGAAGGGATTTACGGAGGAGGAGTTGGAGGCGGCCAAGAGCTTCTACAACGGGTACATAGCCCGTACCTCCGAGACCTACAGTCAGGTGGCCGGTCTCCTCTCCACCCAGTACGAGTACGGCCTTCCGGATATGTTCTGGATCAGGGACGTTGAGGAGATAAGGAACCTCACCCTTGACAGGGTGAACGAAGCCGCCCGTAAGTACCTCAACACCGACAAGTACGTCCTCCTCATAGTGGCGGACACTACCAAGTTCAAGCCCAAGCGGCTCAAAGGGGAGTGAAACCTTCCCGCCGTAGAATAGGCGGCATGCGATCCACCCTTAGCGTAGAGGAGATAAAGGAGCTGCAGAGGAGAGTCCTTGACCTGAAGCGAAAGAAGGGAGCCTACATCATAGCGCACAACTACCAGCTCCCGGAGATTCAGGACGTGGCCGACTACGTCGGCGACTCCCTTGGCATGGCCATGGAGGCCAAGAGGACGGACTACCCCATCGTGGTGGTCTGTGGTGTCCACTTCATGGCGGAGACCGCCGCCATCCTCCTGCCCGACAGGAAGGTGATAACCCCGGAGAGGTACGCCGGTTGCTCCCTCGCCGAGAGCATAACCCCGGAGCAGCTTCGCGAGTGGAAGGCCCAGCATCCGGGGGCGGTGGTGGTCTCCTACGTGAATACCACGGCCGAGGTAAAGGCACTCTCCGACTACACGGTCACATCTTCCAACGCCATAGACATAGTCAGGGCCATCCCGGAGGATAAGGAGATCCTCTTCCTGCCGGATATGTTCCTCGGTATGTACGTCAAGGAGGTGACGGGGCGGAAGAACATGCACATCTGGCCGGGGGAGTGCCACGTCCACGCGAGGGTGACCCCCCAGGACATAAGCAGGGCAGCCGTTGAGAACCCCGGTGCCGTGATGCTGGTACATCCGGAGTGCGGATGCTCCACCAACTGCCTGTACCTGAAGGCCAAGGGGGACCTTGACGTGGATATAAAGGTCCTATCAACGGGGGGGATGGTGCGGTACGTCAAGCAGCACCCGGAGGAGGAGTACGTGGTCGCTACAGAGGTGGGGATACTCTACCGCCTGAAGAAGGAGATAGGCTCCGACGGGGACCGCCTCAAGCCCCTGCGGGAGGATATGATCTGCGAGTACATGAAGACGATAACCATAGACAAACTCGTTCGCTCCCTTGAGGAGGAGGTCTACGAGGTGAAGGTCCCGCCGGAGATAGCCGAAAAGGCCCGCGTTCCCATAGAGCGAATGCTCTCCCTCTCCCGTTGAGGGAAATGAAGCGGTGGCCCCTGATAGTCGGGGTGGTTGCCCTGCTCCTCATCGTCCTCGGAGCCGGAGGCGCAGCCCTGTACTTCGTCATATACGGCCCCCCTTCCCTCTCGGTGGGGGGTGTGATCGTCGGGGAGGACCCCCTTGAGAGGGCGGTTGATAGGTGGAGGATGGGGGAGTTTAAAGGGTACGGGCGGATCTTCCACAATCCGGGTAGGTTTGAGGAGGTCCTCTTCCTCAACTTCCTAAGGGGGAACCTCACACTCTCCTGCGACCTCTCGGAGGGTTACCTCAAGTGCGACGGCTTCGCCCCCATAAGGGTGAAGCGTAGGGGGAGTAGGTACGAGATAGTCTCCAGTCTCATATACCTCACCGACAGCTCCTCCTCCCTCGGCAGGAGGAGGAAGAGATTGGCCGACTGGGTCTCCAAGCTGAAGAACATGCCCTACTACGACGCCCTTGAGGTGTGCGTTGGCCAGATGAGGGACAGGACGGAGGCCGACAGCCTGTACCTTGAGAGGAAGGCCTACGAGAGGGATACCCTCGTCCTCTCAAAACTCGCCGGCAGACCCCTAAACGCGAGGTTCTACGAACTCTTCGTAGATAGGATGGTGGATGGCCACGTGTGCCTGACCTACAGTGAGGTCAGGGAGGCCCTGGAGAGGTTCGGGCGGTACGTAAAGGCTCCGGAGGTGAAGGGTAAGCTATCGCTCCATCTGGAGCGAAAGCGTCGGGAGTTGAAGGAGGTGAGCGAGAAGTTGGAGAAAACGTTGGAGAGCGGCCACGATCCCCTCGCCCTCGCCTTCTACAAGCGGGGACTTCAGGCCTACTCCGAGGGAGACTTGGAGAGCGCCCGGATGTTCTTCAGGAAGGCCCTCAAGATAGAGCCGGACTTTGAGCAGGCCAAGAGGTCCCTGGAGAAGGTTGAAACCCTGATGGAGCAGCAGTAGGTGGTCGCTACCGCCTTATCATACCCCCTTGCGCCGCCTTTACCTACTACCGTTGGTCCTGCTGGCCTGCGCCAAGAAGGTGCCACCACCCGGAAAGGGGGAGTTTAGGGGGCCGAAGCTGATACTCTTCTCACCGGAGAACGGCGACACCGTAGGGGAGACCTTGAGGGTGTATGTGTATGCCGAGGACTCCTCCGGCCTGTCCCACTTCACCGTAAGCCGTCGCGGCAAGGTCGTCGCCACCTTCCCCGTAAAGGGTAAGGGCTACTCCCTGGACACCTTCGTACTCCTTTGGAGGGAAGGGGATGTACTCCTGCCCGACACCCTTGAGATTGGGGCCAACGACCGCTGGGACAACCACTCCGGCGTAAGGGTGGAGGTCTACACCTATCGCAAGCCTCCCACCGACACGACCGGGGGTAAAAAGCAAGAGAAGTGAAGGCGTTGCAATAAACGGACCAAAGCGGCGATTTACCTCGTCCCTTCCCCCTTAGAATCCCTGCAGTATGACGGCAAAGGAGATAAAGGACAAGGCGATTCTGGTCCTCATACTGGACCTCCTCATTCCGGGTCTCGGACACCTGATAGCATACCGGGAGATAGCAGAGGCCCTAAAGAGGACGGGGAAGAACCCCAACGCCGACCCGGAGGCCATCAAGAAGAACGGCATAATCCAGCTCGTCCTGTACCTCGCTGGCACCATCACCTGCGGTATTACGTCCATAGTGGCGTGGGTGTGGGCCTTCATCATAGACACCCTTATGAACTACTACGGGGCTATGACCTCCGTACCGGAGGAGGGTCAGAGTTCGGCCGGATAGACGTAGGGCAACCTCCACCCCATCAGGTGCATGACGAGGCGGACGAGGGTTAGGAGTAGGTAGAGGGTGAGGAGTAAGGTTAAGGCCCGGATGCGGTTCCGGTGGCTTAGGAAGGGGAAGGAAAGGATAACCGTCAGGGATAGGAGGGTGAGGGGGTTGTAGTACAGGCTCTTGAGGATGTCTCCGTGCAAGAGGGCCATTATTGACCTGTAGGTACCGCACCCCCCGTCCGGTATCCCCGTCAGGCTCCTGTAAGGGCAGGCGTACAAGGCTGTATTCTATCCCAGGGTATTCTGCGGATGGAATGATAGCTGGTATTCGGATGATAGGGCGATGCATTTCCCAATGTGGAAAGTTTTTCGTATTGCATACGCTAAAACGATTTCCGTCTAAAGGTGAGATTATCACTTGATGCGGTCCAAGATTTGAGGATTCTGATGATAGAATGGCGATTGCGCCATAGTCTCGTCAAACGGAAGAATAAAGGAATTTTGGAATTCCCCAGAGAATATCCAATTTTATGCAGTGTAATGCCAATAACTACATATTTTCGCTATTTTTGTGAAGCGTTCTCATATCTTATACATTTTTCCTGTGACCAAAAAGTTCAGAAGTTCTACGAGACTATGCGGACGGTGGATGGCTCCCTCTATCGGCTTAATCCCTACCCCAGACCCACGAGGGCGAGGAGGAGGTCGTAGATGGCCTTAGATACGGGGAAAATTACCATCCCCAGGATGTCAAAGGTGGGCAGGAGGATGGAGAGGAGGATGAGGCCGAAGAGGACGTACTGGAGCTTCCTCTCAAGCTCAAAGTCCCAGTAGAGGGAAGGTCTGAAGCCCTGGAGGACTCTCCATCCGTCAAGGGGAGGTAGGGGTATCATGTTAAATACGGCCAGGACGACGTTCAACCAGATGAAGGCGTCTATGGCGGGTAAGGCCCAAGGTGCAGTGAAGACGGAGATGCGGTAGAGTACGGCACCGAACAGGGCGAGGAGGAGGTTGGAGGCCGGACCGGCGGCGGCTACTATCGCCATATGCACCGGGGGGTTGCGGAAGCGGGAAGGGTCTACGGGTACGGGCTTCGCCCATCCGAATCCCACTAACAGGAGCGTCAAGAGGCCCATCCAGTCTATATGCACAAGGGGGTTGAGGCTCAAGCGCCCAGCGTAGCGGGCGGTGTCGTCCCCAAGGCGGTAGGCCGTCCAAGCGTGGGCGAACTCGTGGAAGGTTAAGGCGAGTACCATAAAGGGGAGGATGACTATACGAAGGACAAGGGCGTTCATCATCATCTTTTTTCAGTACTTCAGGATGTAGCGGTACAGCCTCTGCTCAATCAGGCCGAAGAGGGAGTAGGCCAACCAGTAGAGGACGATACCGGCGGGTAGGTTCAGGAATATGAAGACGAAGATGAGGGACATCATAAGGGAGGTCTTCTTGGTGTTAGGGTCGGCCGTAGGCTGGAACCAGGCGTTGGCGGCGCTCACAAGTCCCATCACTACAGGGAGGATGTAGTAGGGGTCCTTCATAGAGAGGTCCTGGACCCAGAAGAAGGAGGTCCCCTTCAGCTCTATGGCGTTCTGGAGGACCTGATAGAGCGCCCAGAAGATGGGTAACATCAGGAGCATGGGCAGGCACCCCCCAAGGGGATTGACCCCGGCCTCCCTGTAGAGCTTCATCATCTCCCACTGAAGGCGTTCGGGGTCGTCCTTGTACAGCTCCTGTATCTTCTTCAGCTTGGGCTGGAGCTTCTGCATGGCCTTGGCCGAGCGGTACATATTCACGTAGAGGGGAGAGAGGAGGACCTTAAGGACGAGGGCGAGGAGGACTATGGCGAGGCCGTAGTTTCGGCTAACCTTGTAGAAGAGGACGAGCGCCCAGTATATGGGCCACACCATCCACTTGAGCCACCCACCGCCGAGGTCAAAGGCCTCGCTTAGGGGAGGGTTGAAGTTGGCCAGGATTTCCCTCTCCGCCGGACCGAAGAAGACCCTAAAGGTCTGGGGGCTGTCCGGGTAGAGCCTAAGGGTTATGCGGTCGCCATCCTTGAAGGAGAGGACTGTCCCCTTAAAACCGGAGACGGCTACGAGGTAGTACCTGGAGCGTAAGCCGAACCATAGGAGCGTATCCCCCTTGAACTTCAGGTTGGCGTCCCGGTACCTCACCTTCTTGAAGGTACCCCCCCTAGTTTTTATCATCAAGTCCTTCCTCTGATAGCGCCCCTTCTGGGTCGTGGGAGTAGTTATCTGGATGGGTTTCCTGTCCTCAACCTTGAAGGTTATACCGAAGTTCCCTCCAAAGGAGTAGGAGAACCAACGCCCCTCCACCCTCTTGTTTCGAGCATCTACCGAAACGCCGGCCGTATCCCTCAAGGGCCTTATGATGTAGCCCTTCGGCTCGGCCTTGTGTTTCCTGTCCTTCAGGGAGTATATGGCCCCGTTCCCGACGTCTACGGTGTATATGTAGCCGTCTATGGGGATCTCGGCCAGTTTCAGGGGCCTTATGGTGGGTGCCGCCTTTCGGGGCTTTGGGGTGGCCTTTTTGACCGCTGCTGCCTTTGCCTTCTGCTTCCTTAACGCCTCCCTCTTCGGTCTGACGAAGATGTAGTCCCAGAGGAACATAAAACCTGTGGCAAACACGAAGAAGAGGAGGAGCCGTGTTGTCCTATCGCTCATTTGAAGCGACTATTATACCTTCGTCGTACCCCATTGGTACCCCCTTATAATTCCGTACTTGCGGCTACCCATAATAAAGTTGAACGACGTCTACAAATCCTACCGCTACGGCGACAGTAGGATAGAGGTCCTTAAGGGCCTGCGGCTACGGGTCGCCCCCGGCGAGGTGGTCGGTATATTCGGCCCCTCCGGCTCCGGGAAGAGTACTTTGCTGCACATAATCTCCACCTTGGACTTCGCCGACTCCGGATACGTGGAGGTCTTGGAGAGGGTCATAGAGCCGGACAGCGTCTCCGAGGACGAGTTGGCTATGTTCCGCCGTAGGCACATCGGCATAATCTTTCAGTCCCACAACCTCTTCCCGGAAATGACCGCCTTTGAGAACGTCTACTTCGCCCTACTTATGAGAGGGCTGTCCCCGAGGAGGGCGAGGGTCAAAGCGACGAACGTCCTTGAGTCCCTCGGCATAAGGGAACAGATGCACAAGAACGTCCAGTTCCTCTCCGGTGGGGAGAGACAGAGGGTGGCCGTGGCCCGTGCCATCGCTATGGGAGCGGAGATATACGTGTGCGATGAGCCTACGGGTGAGCTGGACAGGGAAAACGCCGTCAACCTGATGGAGATACTCGTAGGGTTGGCCAACAGCGGCAAGACCTTCGTCATAGCCACCCACGACGACAGGCTCATACCGTACTTTGATACGGTGTATCGCCTTGAGGATGGGGTTTTGCATAGGATAGACAAAAAGGAGGTAAAACATGGAAAGGATGCAGGAGCTTCTGAATAAGATGTCCATGGAGTTCCCCGGCTTCTTAGCAGGGGCGATCGTGGACCGGCACGAGGGTCTAACCATCGTGGAGAGCCGTCTGGACGAGGAGTTTGAGATAAGCATCACGGCGGCCTACAGCGTGGAGTTGGTGCGCGCCCAGAAGAGGTCCCTTGAGGCCCTCGGCCTTGAGGGTGAGGACCCCATAGAGATCCTGTCCTTCACTAAGAACTACATATTCATATCCAAGCCCCTTGGAGATACCCCCTTCTACCTTCACCTCGTCCTGAAGAGGTCCAAAGCCGTCCTCGGCCTCGTCTTCGCCTTCTTGAAGAAGTACGACAGGCTCCTCACGGAGGCCGCTCGCGAGTGGCAGGAAGCCTGATGGATGCTTCGCGGTAAATTTTATGGTATAACGGATCTCGGAAGGGTCCGTACCCGCAACGAGGATGCTTACCTCATAAACCCCATTACGGGGTTGTTTGCTATTGCGGACGGACTGGGGGGGAGGAAGGCGGGGGACTTCGCCTCCAACTACGCCCTTGAGGTTTTGGACGAGGAGCTTCAGAACCTGCTTGACGCCGGGTGGCATCCCAAGGAGGCCCTAAAGGAGGCCTTCATAAGGACCTCCACGAAGGTGTACGAGAGGGTAAACAGCTCCCTTGAGGTCAGGGGGGCTATGACCACCCTAACGGCTATGCTCATAAGGGAACACAAGTGGTACGTAGCCCACGTTGGGGACACGCGGATCTACCTCGCGCGGGGGAACCACCTCTACCTACTGACGGAGGACGACACCAAGGCCCAACTCATGGTCAGGAAAGGTCTCCTGTCCCCCAAGGAGGCCCTGAACCACCCCGCCCGGAACGTCCTCGTCAGGGCCTTAGGCTCCCGCTCGGTGGTCAAACCCCACACCTACGAAGGCTACACGGCCAAGGGGGACCGCTACCTCCTCGCCTCCGACGGCCTGTACTCGTACTTCTCCAACGAGGAGCTCCTACGGTATATGAAGATGTACGAGCCTAAGCCCCTGCTTGAGCTTCTCCGGGACGAAGCCAACGAACGGGGCGGAGAGGACAACCTCACGGCCGTTGCCATACTCATAACGGACGCCCCCCTTATCGCGACCCTCCTCGCCAAGTTCCAGAGCATCACCCTAAGGAGGTTGATATGAGCCTGATAGGGAAGGTAATTGACGGCAAGTACAAGATACTTGAGAAGGTCGGGGCTGGGGGGATGGCCGTCGTCTATAAGGGGGAGCATATCTACCTGAAGAGGCCCGTAGCCATAAAGGTCCTCCCCCCCGACCTCGCCAAGAACAAGGTCTTCGTTGAGAGGTTCTTCAAGGAGGCCGAGACGGCCTCCCGCCTGGACCATCCCAACATAGTTAAGATCCTAGACTTCGGGGACGAGGACGGCCTCCTCTACCTCGTTATGCAGTACGTGGAGGGGGAGACTCTGGAGAGGATACTCCACGCGAGGGGAAAGTTGAGCCTACAGGAGGCCTTGAGCATAGCCCTCCAGATACTCCCGGCCCTCGGCTATGCCCACGAGAAGGGCATAGTGCATCGGGACATAAAGCCGGGCAACATCATAGTGGACTCCCAAGGGAAGGCCTACCTCTTGGACTTCGGCATAGCCGCTATGCTTGAGGAGGAGGAGGGGAAGGCGGAGGGTAAGGGCCGTATAGCCGTCGGAACTCCGGAGTACATGGCACCGGAACAGTTCAGGGGTAAGGCCGATGCGAGGTCCGACATCTACGCCTTCGGGGTCGTCCTCTACGAGATGCTAACGGGCAGGACCCCCTTCGGGGACGCCAAGGACATCTACGAACTCCAGTACAAGGTCCTCCGTGAGGAGGTGCCGCCCACAGGTCTGGGGGAGAAGATAGACGCCATCCTCCGCAAAGCCATGAACAAGCTCCCTTCCCGTCGTTTCAAGACCGCCTACGAGTTCGCCGAGGCCCTTATGAGCCTACCCGAAGCGAGGGATATAAACCTCCACTCCCTCCGGCCCATCCGGGCCGTCAAGGTGGAGGAAGAAGATAAGGAAGCGGTAGAGGAGGACGAGTCCGGCGCCCTCCGCAAGATAACCCAGTTCATAGAGCTGCCGGAGGAGGAGGAGTTTGAGATAAAGGAGAAGGGTTTCCCCTGGGGCCTCCTCGTTGGTTCCATAGCAGTAGCCCTACTGCTCCTCGCCGCCGCTATCTTCCTGCTCCTTAAGTTCGTCCTCTAAAAAGGAGGTTGGCTAATGGAAATACGCCCCGAAGACGTCCTGAAGGTCATGGAGGAGGAGTACGGGTACTTCTCCAAGATCTACAGGGCCTTTGAGAAGAAGGATATGCCGAGACTCTCCCCGGAGGAGGTGGTGGAGAGGTGCCTTACGGCGGCCCAAGAGGAGATAGTCAGGGGAAAGGGGGAGTCCGTCCTCAAGGCCTACGCCATAAGCGTGGCCGCCCGTATCCTGAAGAAGGTACTGGAGACTTGATTTCCGGGGTAGAATCCCCTGCGATATGGAGCTAAAGGACCTGGTGGAGGAGGTGGTACCCGTAGCGAGGGAGGCGGGGAAGATACTCCTCCGGTACTTTGGACGCAGACTCACCGTGGAGAGGAAGGGGCTAAGGGACATAGTTACGGATGCGGACCTCGCCTCCGAGGAGTACATAAAGGGGGAGTTGGAGAGGAGGTTCCCCAACATACCGTTCTTCGGTGAGGAGACGGGAGGAGCGGAGGGAGGCATCAGGTGGGTGGTGGACCCCTTGGACGGCACCAAGAACTTCGCCCGTGGCCTTGAGGTCTTCGCCGTCTCCATAGCCTTGGTTGAGGACGACCACCCCGTAGCCGGTGTGATACACGTACCCGCCCGCGACCTGACCGTAAGGGCTTGGGAGGGGGGAGGGGCCTACGCCGGAGACCGGAGGCTAACCTTGGACGAGGGCAGCCCCCTGTCCGAGTCCTTCCTGGCCACCGGTTTCCCCCATGGCAACCCGGAGTTGGTGGACCCGTACGTAGAGGGGTTGAGGCGGATCCTGAAGAGGGCCATGGCCGTAAGGAGGATGGGCAGCGCCGCCTACGACCTCGCTATGGTCGCCTACGGCATCTTTGACGCCTTCTGGGAGTTCGGCCTCGCCCCGTGGGATACGGCAGCCGGTGCTGTAATAGTGCGAGAGGCTGGGGCCTTACTCTCGGAAATAGACGGCTCCCCGTGGAACATCCACAGCCCGACGATATTCACGGGCAGGAGGGTCCCGTACAACGAAATGCTGGAGATATTCAACGGGTAAAGTCCCATAGATTGACTGTAAGGAGGATGGAGACCGATCGGCCCCCAGCGATGAAGCAAAATTTTACCATTTCCTAGTATATAATCTGACTGAATCACTGACATTGTTAAAAAATTTCCTATGAATACTCACTTTCCCTAATCTACAGATGATCGCCTATAGAATCCCCCCTATGTTTGAGGGTAAGAACGGGTACGTTGAGGTGAAGTTGGGAGATAGGATCCTCTACAGCGGATACTACCTGAACGGTAGGCTCTTTATCCTGTCGGCTCCGGCCCTCGGTAAGGTATGGTACAAGGGACTCTTGAGCGAGGTGGAGTACGAGAGCGAGAGGTTGGGGAACCCCATGAGGTACGCACACGAAAAGTACGGCGACAGGTACATCAAGCACCTGGAGGCCTTCACGCGGGAGGTCTTAAGGGAGGTGAAGGAGAGGTTCGCCGGTGAGAACCTCAAGACCAACTTTGTCCCTATGGCGGAGGAACACGTGAGGGAGATCCTCGGTATCCCCCTGCCGAGAAAGGTAGAGGGGGTGGAGGCGGAGGAAAGCGAGGACGTTGAAGAACTGCGTCTAACCATATCGGCAGATACGCTGGAGGCCCACCTTAAGTCCCTCCACTACCTTGACTACTACATCAACGGCAAGGGGACCAAGGAGTTGGCCACCTACTTGGACATCTGCGAGGCGATAAAACACGAGGATACCTCCTTCCTACTCATCCATCCCCACAGGATAGTCCTCGTCGGCCGTATAGGTCCCGTCCAGTTCGTGGGGGTGGCCCCCGGAATCAAGGTGGCGACTGCAACCCTCCTCTACCTGTACGAGAAGTGCGGCAGCACGTCCCCCCCATCCCTTGAACGTCTCCCCGTTAAGATATTCCGGGAGGTGGGCATACCGGTAGCCAAGGTGCTTCTAACGGACGAGGACAGGGTCAAGATCTCCCTCTTCAGGCACATCGGTACTATGGTGAAGGTGGATAAGGAGGTGGAGACAGACCTTGAGACCTTCCACGAGATGTTTAACAGGTGGCACGAGTGGATAGACGCCGTCCTCTACCGCCTGCGTCTGACCCCTCCATCTCGGTGGACCAAGCGGGCATGGAGCAAGCTAATAGAGGCCTACCTGGAGGATTTCCCCCACCCTCTGGACTTTGAGAGGATCCTGAAGGTGGAGGCGTTGAGCGAGGCGGAGATACCCCGCTGTGAGGGTCTCACCCGCCTCTACGCTTCAGATACATAACCCTGTGGTTCCTGAAGAGGAGGATTAAGGTCTTCATACCGGGGGCCAGCCTCTCCTTGTCCTCATCGGGAAGGGAGGCGAAGATGTCCAACATACCGGCCTTGAGGAGGAAGTTGGCCTGATCCATATACAGGGCGACCCCGAACCCCTCCTCCTTGGCCACCCTCTCTACGTGGGAGAAGTTTATGAAGTGGGTTATGTCCGTCCGGGGCCTTACAGCCTCCAGGTCGTAGAGGACCCTGTGTTCCCTGTAGCCCTGGAGGGTTCCGGAGGGGGCTATGGTGGGGAACTCCTCCTCATCGTAGCCGTAGTCAAAGATGAGGACGCGGTCGGTCTTCCTAAGGATAACCCTCAAGAAGTCTTCCAACCCCTCGGTTTCATCGTACGTGAAACCCTCCCGGACCGGTCCCCGGTAGTGTCGCGGCCCGTCGGAAGGCACCAAGCCGAACTCTCCCTCCCTCTCAACGACCTCCCACCACCGCCCTTCCCTGAAGACGTACCTCCTCGGTGGAAAGGCGTCCAAAACCTCGTTCAAAAGGTACGCGTCCGCCTCAACCGGCTCCTCTACCGGCCTCCACCTCCCCTCAAGGGCGTAATCGCCGAGCAACCTCTCCTGGGCCTCGCGGAGTTTCGGACTCCTCTCGTAGGACAGGACGGTTATGCCGGTGGCCCGGAGTACGTCCAAGGCGAGGTACCCCTCCCCTCCCCCGACCTCCACCAGGGTTTTCACCCCATCCCTCTCAAGGAACCTACCGACGGTGTAGCCGAAGAGGGGGGAGGCGTGGGGGGCCGTGAAGAAGTCTCCCCTCTTACCAATCCGGACGTACTTGGTGTAGTACCCATCGGGACCGTAGAGCAGATCCCCTATGATCTCAGCGAGGTTCCTCAAGGGACGATTCTAAACCGGACCTGTCCTGCTACGAAGAACGTTCGCCGACGGTGATGGAGGCGGGGCATAAAATCACAGGGCGTTCGTCAATGATAGTCCTTACAACAACGTCCGTACGTCAAATCGCCGATTTTGATGGGGGTCAAGGCCCTAATCTCACGCCGAAACGGCGAGGCCCTGCCTTTTGCCGTTCAGGTATTTCCCTTATGAGGGATAGACTACCGCCCGCACCTTATCGTTCCGGAATGGTGAAGGGTTCGAAGACTGCGTATTCGCCAAGCATCTCGTTATCCTCGGTGCGAATTTTAGCGTTGCACTTTCAATAAACGATTGTGGTCATAAACTTTTGGAGATTGTGCCGATGGTTTGGTACCACAAAAGCAAACTTCTGAACGAAATTCGTTGTATCATACTTTTAATTCCCGAAAAATTGCACAATTTTATAATGATGGGCCGCCGATATTACAATAGGGTAATCCAAGATAGGGTACGGCACCCCTCTTCTAAGATCCGGGTATTATGCCGATAGAACGCACATTCAAAAGAGGTTGCATCACTCCGTCCGCAGAATACCGGCTTTCGGATAGCATCATCGGTTGAGTTGGCCCCCGCTCCTGCCTATGGTACCCAACCGGTACCCGAACTAACCTATCAAGTTCGGAAACTACCGGAATCTTCAACTTCGGGAAGCCTTTCTTGAACACGATAACCTACCCGGAAGCGAAACCGTACTTAGCCAACCGGTTCAACGGTTCAAACTACGTGCCGTTTGGATGTGTGATTTGCGGTATTTGAGTCCTCGCCCATGATGTCCCAAACCCTCAATTTCGCCTTTACGTGATAGTGCAGCCTTATCCCTTTAATTTTCCAATGTGATTCATTATCAATAACTTACACATTTGGAAGAATTTCTGCGACTCCTTGGACCCAACTACGGTAAAGCAGTAGGTGCATTCGGTGTCGGGCTGATGTTGGAATGGGACGCCTTTGAGTCCCTCCTGACTGTCTCACTTTTCAAGGTATTTATGTAAAAGTGCGACACCCTCGGTGCGTTGGCGTAAGTTTCCGTCCCGTAGGAGTTGGGCCTTTTCTCCCCGTTGAGGTGTGCGCGAGTGGGGTACCCTGTCCTCCGGACGGACGTTCAAATTTTTGAAGGCGACCCGCAGCCGATACCGTACAGGATGCCCGGTCTCCCGTATAATCCCCCGTGGTATGCCCTGGTTGATGGCCTTTTACCTCCACCTTCAGGGGAAGGCGAAGGAGGTTTTCACCTACGACACCGTCAAGGTGGGCTTTGGTATCCACCTCAAGGGAGAGGGCGGGAAGGTGCGGATCACGGCCCTTAAGAGGCGGGAGGATGGCATATACCTGATGGCCTCATCGGTCGTGGACCTCAACAGGACCCCGGAGATTGAGGTCTTCCTCAAACCCACCATGCCCATCTACTCCTCCAACTACCCCTACACCCTCACCGGTGGCGAGGCTCCGGCCGGTATAGTCCTCATCCAGAACCTGAACGAGGCTCCCTTAAGCCTTACGGACGTGGAGGTAAGGGTGAGATGATCCTGGTCCTACTGTCCGACTACCCCTTCTCGCCGAACGTCCGGATCTCCCCCGACCCCGAAAGGGTTTTGAACCAGGGGGAGTCCTCCTTCGCCGTCTCGGCCTCCGGAGACAGCATATACGTCGCCTGCAACACCAACGAGAGGGGTTCCTACGCCGCCCTGCCCTTCGCCGCCTCCTACGACGGCGGGGCCTCCTTCCCGAACAACTACAACTTCAGGGACAACAGCGTCGGGATAACCTGGCACACCGACCCCGTCGTCGGCGTGGATGACTCCGGCCACGTCCACCTGTTGGTGCAGTTCTCAACCTACGTCATAAAGCACTACCTGTCCAGAGATGGAGGGAGGACGTGGTCGGACACCTCAACGGTTAGCGACCTCTCAACGGGTGGGGACGTGGATAAGCCCTGGATGGTCGTTAGGGGGGATACGGTTTATGTGGCCTGGCAGGAGTTCGGAGGCTCGGATCCCGGAATAAGGTTCGCCCGGTCCTACGACGGGGGGAGGACGTGGTGGAGGAGGACGATATACCCCTACGCCGGTCTGGTGGCCATGGCGGTTTCAGGGGACGGCACCATCCACCTCGCGCACATATCGGGGTACTACCTGTACTACAAGAAGTCCACGGATCACGGCACGACGTGGTCCTCCTCCCTCTATCTGGGGGGTGTGTCCTACTCCGCCGGCTACGGCGACCGCGCCCCCATAAACTCCATCGCCGTCTTCGGGGATACGATCTTCGTAACCTGGGTGGATGACCGGTACGGGACGTGGGACATCCTCGGTAGGTACTCATACGACGGCGGAAGTACCTGGGGACCCACCATCGTCGTAAACGGTACGACGGCCGGGGGGCAGTGTAAGGGCTGGGCCACCTCCGACCCCTACGGCGGCCTCCACGTCTTCTACTACAGCACCCCCTCGTGGCCCACGGACAGCAACAGTCTGTGGTCCATAATGTACCGGTACTCGCCGGACTTCGGCCAGACCTGGTACCCGGAGATAAGGATAAGCGACACCACCTTCACCTCCCCGGTGGAGTTCATGGGAGACTACCACACCATCCTAGCCGACAGCCACTACGTCTACGCCGTGTGGGCGGATGGCAGGGAGGGGGACTTGGACCTCTTCTTCAGCAAGGCGCCCCTGACCCTCCTGAAGGTATGGGAGGCACCGGCGGCAAGCACCCCCACCCTCAAGGGCAAGGTTAAGGTGTACGACGTAACCGGCAGGTTGGTATATACGGGGAACTGGGAGGACGCCCACCTCAAGCCCGGAGCCTACCTCGTAAGGACGGCGGACGGTACGGTGAAGGTAACCGTACGGCGGAAGGGTCGGTAGTACTGGCCGCTCCCTTCAACAGTATAATACACGCTCCTGAAAGGAGGAGGTGAAAGCGTGGCCATAGACATAAGCAAGATACGGAACATAGGCATAATAGCGCACATAGACGCCGGTAAGACCACAACGACGGAGAGGATCCTTTACTACACCGGGCGTAAGCACAAGATAGGCGAGGTCCACGAGGGCGAGGCGGAGATGGACTGGATGGAGCAGGAGAGGGAGAGGGGGATAACCATCACGTCCGCCTCAACGACGTGCTTCTGGAAGGACCACCAGATAAACATCATAGACACGCCCGGACACGTAGACTTCACCATAGAGGTGGAGAGGGCGCTCCGGGTCCTGGACGGTGCCATCTTCATCTTGGACGCCTCACAGGGGGTTGAGCCGCAGAGCGAGACCGTCTGGCGTCAGGCCGACAAGTACAAGGTGCCACGCATCACCTTCGTGAACAAGATGGACAAGGTGGGGGCGGACTACTTCAAGTCCATAGAGTCCATGGAGAAGAAGTTGGGCGCCCTGCCCCTGCCTATGCAGTACCCCATAGGGGTAGAGTCGGAGTTTGAGGGGGTGATAGACCTCATAACGATGAAGGAGATCGTCTGGTTGGAGGAGACCCTGGGGGCGAAGTACGAGTACAGGGAGATAAGGCCGGAGCTTAAGGAGGAGGCGGAGTTCTGGAGGAGCGTCCTCATAGAGAGGTTGGCCGAGGTGGACGAGGCCATCTTGGAGAAGTACCTTGAGGAGCAGCCCATAAGCGAGAGGGAGATGAGGGAGGCCATAAGGAGGGCCACGCTTTCCCTGAAGGCCGTCCCCGTTTTCGCCGGCTCCGCCTACAAGAACAAGGGCATACAGCCCCTCTTGGACGCCGTCATAGAGTACCTCCCTTCGCCCCTTGACAGGGGGGAGGTCGTGGGGAAGACCCCGGACGGTAAGGAGGTGGTGCGTCAGCCCTCCGACAGCGAACCCCTCACGGCCTTAGCCTTCAAGATACAGATGGACCAGTACATCGGCAAGCTGGTCTACGTCAGGGTGTACTCCGGTGTCCTGAAGGCGGGGACCTACGTCCTCAACGCCTCCCAGGGCAAGAGGGAGAGGATCTCCCGCATAGTGCGTATGCACGCCGCCAAGAAGGAGGACGTGGAGGAGCTGAAGGCCGGGGACATCGGCGCCGTTGTGGGTCTAAAGGTGGTGCGCACCGGGGACACCATAACCGACGTTGAGCATCCCCTCATCCTTGAGAGCCTTGAGATACCCGAACCCGTCATATCCCAGGCCATATTCCCGAAGAGCAAGAAGGACGAGGAGAAACTACCGGGTGTCCTCTCCAAGCTCGCCGAGGAGGACCCCTCCTTCCGCTTCTACGTTGATGAGGAGACGGGCGAGACCATCATCGCGGGGATGGGGGAGCTGCACTTGGACATCAAGGTAGACCTCATCCGGCGGAACTTCAAACTTGACGTTGAGACGGGTCAGCCGAGGGTGGCCTACCGTGAGACCATAAAGGTACCCGTCCAGAACGTTGAGGGCAAGTTCATCCGTCAGACGGGTGGCCGTGGGCAGTACGGCCACGTCATCATAAACGTCTATCCCCTTGAGAGGGGCAAGGGCTACGAGTTCGTGGATAAGATAGTGGGCGGCAGGATACCGAGGGAGTTCATACCGGCCGTGGATAAGGGGATACAGGAGGCCATGCAGAAGGGCGTCCTGGCCGGCTTCCCCGTGGTGGATATAAAGGTGGAGCTGATAGACGGCTCCTACCACGAGGTGGACTCCTCCGAGCTGGCCTTCAAGCGGGCGGCTGCCCTCGCCCTTAGGGACGCCCTCCAGAGGGGCAAACCCGTCCTCCTTGAGCCGATAATGAGGCTTG
>WGAN01000169.1 GCA_015494805.1 Caldifarciminota bacterium | reverse complement strand
GGGCATGTATATGGCTACCCTGTCCCCCTTCTTCAGGCCCCACTTCCTCTGGAAGGCGTAGGCGAGGCGGTTGACGAGGCGGTAGTACTCGTAGTAGGTCAGGACCCTCTCGGTGCCGTCCTCACCGAGCCAGAAGAGGGCGACCTTGTGCCTCCTGCCTCCCTTTACGTGGCGGTCAAGGGCGAGGTAGGACATGTTCAGTAAGCCGTCGCCGAACCACCTGTAGAAGGGATGCTCCCCCTCAAGGGCCTTGGTAGGCTCCTTGAGCCAGTCTATCTCCTTGGCCACCTCCATCCAGAAGTCGGGCGTGAGGGTCTTAGCGTGGGCCTCCTTATACTCTTCGGGGCTTACGAAGTCCCAACCTTCAACCTTCACGTACTCTTTGAAGGGTAGCGCTGCCATAGAAACGTATTTTATGCCGGAGGACGCCGGATTATTCCTGAAAATTTGCAAGGGTGTCCTACATGCTCCACATTATTTGGAAAGTGTAAGCTTCATTGCGAACTTAAAAACGGAACGACAGTCTCCCTTTTCCAATTAACAGAACCAGCCCTTCAACGCTACTTTAATGATGCGCTAGCCCCCTCGGTTGAGGTCGTCGGGCCCTACTTCTGGGATTCCTTCCTCAGGTACTCTATGATGGCCTTAGCCTCTTTCTTGGAGACGTTCTGATCCGTCATTGGGACCTTGTACTCCTTCAGGAGCTCCTTCGCCACGGGATCGTACTTCAGCATACTGTCGGGGTTGGTGATCATGGCCACGAGCCAATCGTACTCCCTGCGCTCGGTTACGCCCTTGAGGTCGGGGCCTACCAACTTACCCTTGCCTACGGTGTGGCATGCGGTGCAACCTTTACTCTTGAACAGGGCGGCACCCTTCTTCGCCAGCTTCTCGTCCACACCTTTCGTGGCGGCCAGCAGAGCCACGGCTATACCCATTAACGAAAGCGCGAGGAACCTCCTCATCTTGGGTATTCTAACCCCGTCCCTAGGGATTCCTTTCGCTCTTATACTCCTTCCCCATGAAAGCAGCATACATAGAGAGTTTCGGGGGACCGGAGGTCATAAAGTACGGGGACCTACCCACACCGAAACCGGGTCCGGGGGAGGTCCTGGTTAGGGTCAAGGCCGTCAGCGTCAACCATCTGGACATATGGGTTAGGCGGGGGATATACAGGGACCTGAAGATGCCCCATGTCCTCGGCAGCGACGTCGCCGGTGTCGTTGAGGCGGTAGGTCCGGGCGTCCGGAACGCCAAGGTGGGGGAGAGGGTGGTACTGAATCCGGGGACGAGCTGCGGGACCTGCGAGGCCTGTCTGTCCGGCAGGGACAACCTCTGCAAGGAGTACAAGATACTGGGGGAACACGTTTGGGGAGGGTACGCCGAGTACATAAAGGTCCCGGCGGCCAACATCCTCCCCTACCCGGAGGGCCTGACGTGGGTTGAGGCGGCGGCCATCCCCCTTACCTTCCTGACGGCCTGGCACGCCGTAGTCACGAGGGGCCAGATAAGACAGGGGGAGACCGTATTGGTGATGTCCGGAGGGGGAGGGGTGGGGAGCGCCGCCGTCCAGATAGCCAAGCTCTTCAACGCCTTCGTCATCACCACCGTAGGTTCGGACTGGAAGGTTGAGAAGGCCTACGAGCTGGGGGCCGACCTCGTCATAAACTGGCGGAAGGAGGACCTTGAGAGAGCCATAAGGGAGAAGGTGGGGAGGGTGGACCTCGTAATAGACCACACCGGACAGGAGCATACCCAGAGGCTCATAAACGTGACGAAGTGGGGCGGGAGGATCGTTATGTACGGGGCGACGAGCGGCTACAGGGCGCAGATAGACCTGAGGCACATCTTCTACCGGCAGGTCTCCATAATCGGCTCCACGATGGGGAGCAAGGGTGAACTCTTCGGCATCCTCCGGTTGGTTGAGAGGAGGAAGCTCCGCCCCGTCATATACAAGGTGCTACCCCTGGAGCAGGCCCGCGAGGCCCACAGGCTCCTTGAGAGCTTCTCGCCCTTCGGTAAGGTGGTCCTGGAGGTGGGATGATGAGGGGACCCGCCCCCTTCCGTCTGGAGGAGGACACCCTCTACGTCCTTGACCAGAGGCTCCTGCCCAGGAGGGTGGCATACAGGAAGGCCAGAGACGCCTTCGCCGTCGCCCGTCTGATAAGGAAGATGGTCGTAAGGGGCGCCCCTATGATAGGCATAGTGGCCGCCTACGGCCTGTACCTCCAGCGACTTAAAGGGAGACGCCTTAGGGAGGGGTGGGAAGCCCTGAAGGGGGCGAGACCTACAGCCGTAAACCTCCACAACGTCCTTGGAGAGGCCCTGCCCCTGGTGGAGAGGGAGGCCCCACCGGAGGAGTTTCTGAAGTTCGCCCGGATGGTGGAGGATAGGGAGAGGAGAATAAACGAGGCCATCGCCGAGAACGGCCTGCGGTTCTTCAACCGCCCCCTGAGGGTGATTACCTACTGCAACACTGGGATGTGGGCCACCCCCTACCCCGGAACCGCCCTCGGTATAATACGCTGGGCGCACAGGAGGGGGTTGGTGAGGCACGTCTTCGCACCGGAGACCGCCCCGTACATGCAGGGGGCAAGGCTCACCGCCTACGAGCTTCAACTTGAGGGCATACCCTACAACGTCGTCCCCGACAACCACGTACCCTTCCTGATTGAGAGGGGGATGGTGGATATAGCGATCGTGGGGGC
>WGAN01000168.1 GCA_015494805.1 Caldifarciminota bacterium | reverse complement strand
TGAGCGAGTCCAGAGGGAGGCGGGTTATAACCTACGTCCTGACGACGAAGTCCCCCTACGATTCGGTCGTCTCCTTCTACCTGCGGAGGGCCAACGGGACGGACAGCGCCGCCGCCGGCCAGATATACACCATAAACCGGGGTACGGAGCTACTCATCCAGATAAAGGAGGAGGGGGATCACCGGGAGATAGACATCACAAGGGCCGTTCCGGTACCGCGGTGATACCGTCTTACGGTGTTTTTTCACAATATAACGTTCCATTTGGAGGGGTTAGGATGATACACCACCTTTTGACTATCCTTGAAACCTTAATCGGCGGATCCTTTCGTAGGCACTTCAAAACCTGTCGGTTCAGATAACCTTCAATTTTTGGTATAGTTATCCCATTGTTTGCAACTTTCATAAAAGAAAGAATATGAACCCGGACCTATGGTCACACCGTTAAGCTGCCGATTTCGCTTTAACCTTATACCACAACCGTTATGAAAGGGCGTAATTGAAGGGTTCGGGTACTGCATGTACAATTCACCGACAGGATGATACTTTGCTTACCGGCTGATGCCACTTGCAAAAACTGGAGGTCGATCTTCAGAAAGGTGATACTTACGCAGTTGCGGTTTTGAAAGACGTCTCTTACGCCCCATTTCCCTAAAAATCAATCCAGGTCCAAGGTTCCGAGGTATTACACCGATAAGAAGGATCCATCTGTCCCTATAAAAATTGGTAGTCGCATTTCGGATCGTTACAACCTTGTCGCAAGATTTTGAACGGCATCGTGTTCAACTCCTTTCCGGAACCGGATTTCAGAAGAGGCGAGGTACAATTGACGGAAGGCACCTATACGGGTTCAAGTCCAGCCATTTGCAGCACAAGGAACTTCGCTCCAACGACCCTTTGAAAGGGGAGTCACTCCATAAGCCGAATACCGGTTCCGAATACGAGAAAAGGGGAGCAATCGTCCTACCCGTCAGATACCCCCGCTTAAAACCGGCTCTACAGAAATCATCAATCCGCAGGAATATATATCAATCCACCCTTGGGAAGGGGGAGGGATGGCCCGCGACCCCTCCCCGTTGGTTTATACGAAGTTCTCCTCTATGATCTTCTTGATCTTCTCCTTCCAGACGTCGGACGTTATGTCGTCATAAACCGGAACGGTGTCCTTCCCCCTAAGGAGAAGCTCCTCGTACGTGGGTAGCCCCTCCTCCTTGTAGATTATGCCCAGCGGGAGCTTGCCCCTGTCCCAGGTATCGGAGACGACCTTCATAGCCTCTATGCGGCTCGGCAGGGGACCGTTCTCGTCTATGTACTGTACCCTCTCCTTGAACCAATCGTAGGTGTTGAAGCGGTTGAAGGTCACGCAGGGGGAGTATATATCCACGAAGGAGAACCCCTTGAACTTTATGGCCTCGGTCAGGATCTCGGCGAGACGCTTAGGATCACCGGAAAACCCACGGGCTACGAAGGGCGCCCCCATAGAGAGGGCGACGTAAAGGGGTTCAACGTTCCCCTCAACGGAGCCGTAGGGAGAGGTGCCGCTCTTGAAACCGCGCAGGGACGTGGGGGAAGTTTGACCCTTCGTGAGGCCGTATATCATGTTGTTCATAACGATGTAAGTGATGTTGGGGTTGCGGCGCATCACGTGGAGGAAGTGGTTTCCTCCTATGGCGTACCCGTCCCCGTCTCCGCCGGCCCCTATGACCGTAAGGGTGGGGTTGGCTATCTTAACGGCCGTGGCCGTGGGAAGGACCCTGCCGTGTATGCCGTGGTATCCGTAGGATTTCACGTAGTCGCTTATCTTACCACTGCACCCTATACCGGACACCACCACCACCTGGTGGGGTGGGATGTTGAGGTTGACAAGCGCCCGCTTTAGGGCGAGGAGGACAGCGTAGTCCCCACATCCCGGACACCACGTGGGCTTGTGAGAGTCGTAGTCCTTCAGGGTAACCTTAACTTCTACCATCCTTGGACCTCCTTTAAGCCGAGTATTATACGGACGCACCTCTCCTTTTAACTCCTAAGATACGAGAACGTCCTCCCCTCTGGGCGTACCCTCCAAAACGTGTGGCAGGAGATACCCAAACGGCTATACAATATAGAGCGGGGTTATGGTTCAAGGATCGCTTGAGAACTTCGGCCTCCTTGAGGTCTTGCAGTTTGTAGGGAAGAAGAGCGGCGTCCTCATCGTGGATTCGGAGGAGGGGACCCTCCACATATACGTCCGGAACGGTAACGTCGTCGGCGTGGATTTCAATGGCGAGAGGGTCAGCAACCTCTTCGTGGTGAGGGGTATCGTCTTCCGATTCCTGAAGAGTACTAGGGGGGAGTTCCGGTACGTACCCGGGGAGCCGGAGGTGAGCGATTTCTCCGTACCCGTTGAGACCTTCGTACTGTCCGTAGTTACCTTCAAGGACGAACTGAACGGCCTACGTATAGCCAACCCCGTGCATCCCGACACCGTTTACGAGATCGCTGGAGAAAACGGAGAGCTTCCCCCTCCTCTTAGGGACTTCGTAACGGTTGCCCGTCCCCACCTCGTCAGGGGGGCGAGTAGCCGCAACATAAGTGTGGAAACGGGCCTGACCTTAGAGACGGTGCAGAGGTACCTCGCCGTCCTTGAGAGCCTTGGCTACGTTAGACCCAAGGTGATAGCCCGGAGCAAGGCGAGTCCCGGCCTCATAGACAGGGCCATCAGGTTCCTCAAGAGGTTCTGGAAATGGCCGAGATAAAGATAGTGGTGACGGGACCCGTGGGGGTGGGGAAGACCACCTTCATAAAGGCGATCTCCCAGATACCCGTAGTGGAAACCGAGGAGAGGAGTACGGTGGATATAGGCAAACCCACCACGACCGTAGCCTTGGACTTTGGGGCGGTAAATCTCGGAGACGTGCGAATCCGACTTTTCGGTACCCCCGGACAGGAGAGGTTCTCCTTTATGTGGGAGGACCTGATGAGGGGAGCGACGGGGTACGTCTTCTTGGTGGACAGCAGCGACCCCTCCAGCCTTCCGAAGGCCAAGCGTATGCTCCAATTCTACATGAGCCGGTACGACGTCCCCTTCATCGTAGGGGCAACGAAGCAGGACCTTGACGGGGCATGGCCGCCGGATTTCATAGCAGCCTACTTCGGCCTACCGGAGTGGGCGGTGATAGGGTTGGTAGCGACGGATGAGGGGAGCGTCAGGGAGTTCCTGATACGCTTCCTTGAACTTATGAAACAAAAAGGAGGTAAGGTATGGATAGGTTAGAGAGCCTTCTTCACGATCTGGTTAGCCGTTCCCCGGAGATAAAGGGGGCGGTTCTGGTGACCTTGGACGGTTTCCCGATAGCGTATGCTCCGGCGCACTTAACCGACGTTGAGCGTCAGGCGGCGGTCATAGCAAGTTTAGCCAGTTTGGCCGCCCGCTCCACGAAGATGGTGAGTATGGGAGAACCGGAGGAGATCCTGATAACGGCGCAGGATGGGAGGATGTTCGTGTATCACGTGGAGGATATAGCCGCCCTCGGCGTCCTAACCGTCAAGGACATAACTGCTGGCCTCATCCTCCTGAAGATCCGCCAGATGCTACCGGAGTTGATGAGGGAATTGAAGGATATGATAAACGTTGGAGGTGGGGGGATATGAAGGACCACCGGCAGGTCTTGAGGGACTTTGAGGCCATCTCCGGTCCCATAGAGCCGTACGCCGAGGTCCTGAAGAGGTACGCCGATAGACTCAAGGAGTGGGACGAGTTCTTCGCCAAAGCCTTCTACGACACCCTCTTCTCCTACGGGCCGACGGCCTCCGTCTTCCGCGAGGGAGAGAGACCGGAGAGGGAGGAGGCCCTGAAGGTGTGGTACCGGAAGGTTGTGAGCGGTGAGTACGACGATGCCTTCTGGGATTGGCAGTTCAGGAAGGTGGGACTCTCCCACGTCGTGCGGGGGATACCCAACGAGTTCATGCTGTCGGCTATGTCTCTGGTACAGAGGGTCTTCTTCCACAAGGTCCTGGAGGCCTTCCCGTCCGACGAGGCCGTTAGGATATACGGGGCCTTTAAGCACGTTACGGACGCCATAGCAACCCTGATAGCAGCTGGCTATATGTACTCCTACCTTGACGCCGTCAGCGAATCCACGGGTATGTCCCTTAAGTTGATAGAGAGGCACGCCATCTTAGTAGCCCGGAGGGAGTACGGGAAGGACTGAAGGGATTCCGTTCACCGTTTAACAATGTGAAGTTTTAGGGAATGTAAAGAGTTGCTTTCGTAAGCTGAAGGATCATCTTTAAAATTTTCCGTTTGATAAGGATGAAAGCAACCCTCATCTTATCAACGTAATACCCACCTTCCGTACGGGAATACCCCGGTTAATGCCACAGTGCCAGACCGAAGCCCACGTAGAGGGTGTATCCCTCCAAATCCGGATTTCCGCCAGCCATAACGGAGAGGACGTAGAGACCGAAGTGGAGGCTCCCAATGGCGAGGAGACCGTCAATAGGGGAGACCCTGAAGCCAAGAGTCAGGACCTCTGGACTCTCTATGCCCAGGAGGAGGTCGGCGTAGGCCATGGGGTACCCCCCTCCCTCTCCCAGGGAGGTCAGACCCCCGCCAGCAGCCACCTTCAACGTCGCCCGGAACCTCTTACCGGGTATCCCCACCTTGAGGTAGGGATAGGCGTCCGCCTGAAGGAAGACCCCGCTGTCGGCCACCGTACCGTTCTCTCTTTTATCCACATATTCGCCGACGGCTACTCCCCCTTGAATCCCCACTTCAGCCATCCCCCGGATGCCGTACCCCACCTGAACGTCCCCCCTGACCTCTCCTCCGCTGTAATGGTACGGGCTTCCACAAACCGTATAACTCCCTTTAAAGCCCTGCGCCCCAGCACCCACCTTCAGGGACGCCTGTCCATCGGGTATCCGGGCGGTGTCGTAATTTATGGGGGTGCTTACGCATAGGGGCAGGAAAATTGAGGATAAAATGACGATTAATGCGGTCCTGAACAAACGCATATGGTTATTATAAACCCGCCGCTCCTTTCCGTGGTCACGGCTTCAACACCGGTACATACGGCAAGGGTAGAATACCGCCGTGCCGAGGATACGGGTCAATCTTAAGGGGAAACCCTCCGACTACGGCCTTCATCCGTGGATATTCAGGGACCGGATAAAGGGGGTGATAGGGGAGGGGTTTGAGGCGGCCGTTTACATCAAAGGGAAGTTCTTTGGGAGCGCCTTCTACAACCCGGAGGGTAAGCTCGCCCTCCGTTTCTACAGCAGGGAGGAGGAGGACTTCACGGCGGGTTTGGTGTATTCCCGCATCAAGAGGGCGAAGTACGAGAGGGAGGACCTCCTCGGTTTCCGGAGCGCCTACAGGCTCTTCTTCGCCGAGGCCGACAACATGCCCGGAATAATAGCCGACGTCTATGGGGATGGGGCCGTCATTCAGATATCCT
>WGAN01000167.1 GCA_015494805.1 Caldifarciminota bacterium | reverse complement strand
GGGGGGAGGTTGTCGTAGCCTATCACGCGAGCCACCTCCTCTATGACGTCCTCCTGAAGGGCTATGTCCGTCCGATGCTCCGGCTCAACGACGGTTATACCCTCCTCGCTCCTCCCCTCAATACCGAAGCGGAGCCTCCGGAGTATGTCCTCAAGGTCCTCCGGGACGTATCCGAGGTACTTCCGCAGCTTCTCAAAGGAGAGGAAGACCCTCCTCGGCCTCTCCACCTCACCGACGACCACGGGCCTGCCGTACTCCGCTCCCACCCACTCCTTCAGGAGGTTGGCGGCGTAAAGCGAACCGGGAAGGACCAGACGGGGGCTTACGTTCCTCTCAAACCTCCGGGAGGACTCCGTGCGGATGTTTAACCTTACGGAGGCGAACCTGACGGCGTCCGGCCTGAAGTGGGCGCTCTCAAGGTACACTACCTCGGTGTCCTCGTAGGTACCGCTCTCCTCCCCTCCTATCACGCCTGCTATGGCCAGCGGCTTCTCCTCGTCGGCTATCAAAAGGACCCCCTCCGGCAGGGAGTACTCCTTCCCCTCAAGGGAGACGAACCTCTCCCCCTCCCGCGAGGGCCTCACCACCACCTTACCCTTGACCTTGCGGGAGTCAAAGGCGTGGAGGGGCTGACCGAGGACGTAGGCCACCCAGTTGGTGGCGTCCACGGCCGGGTTTATGGCGTTGAAGCCCACGAGGTGGAGCCTGTACCGGATACCCTTCGGCGTCTCCCCCTTTCCGAGCCTTATGGCTCGGAGGGTGTAGAGGTCGCACCTGTCGTCCCGTACCTCAACGGGGAAGGTCTCGTTCAGGGTGGCCTCCTCCTCTATCTCCAAGTCCGAGAAGGGTACGCCCGTTATGGCGGAGATCTCTATGGCGAGGCCTCGCACGCTCAACAGGTCGGGGCGGTTGGGGGTGATGTACAGCTGGAGGACGGTCTCGCCTAAGAGAAACTCCTCCCGGTACCTCTGCGGATCCTCCACACGGGCCAGATGCTCGCTCTTACCCTCAAGCCCCAGCTCCTCGGCGGAGAGGAACATTCCCTCCGAGAGCCTGCCCCCTATCTCCTTGGGGGGTAGATCCGCCCAGAGTAGGACCTCCCCAGGGCGGACGGTGTCCGTCGTGGCCACCGTCTTGAGGCTCCCCTCCACCTCCGCTTTGACCCACCTTATCCTCCCCGCCTCTTCCACCTCAACCACCCTCGCCGGCAGTACCTCGCCGAACCTCTCGCCTACCCTCTCCACCCCTTCTACCTCCACTCCGGCCCGCTCCAAGGCCTCTATCACTTCGCTTTCCTTGAGTTGCCTGTCCAGAAACTCCAAAATATCCCCAATTATAACCCTCAAAGCGAAAAAATTATACGGGGGTTAATCACCCCGTCCGCAAGATTTCAGGAACCGCCTGTAGAACCTCAAACGGTGAGGGTCTATCATACCGTTGACCTCCCGGAGTATCGCCGGGTCTACGTTCTCCCCATCGCTGCACCTTATTATGAGCAGGTGAAGATAGACCTCCGGTAGGTTGAGGTCGTCCTCCGGAAGCCTCTCTATGGCACGCTCTACGAGCCTCTTCGCCCTCTCCCGCTTGCCGAGGAGGAAGTAGACCCACCCCTTCGTATCCAAGATGTGGTCCAGCTCACACAGGTCGTAGGCCCTATCCACCAAGACCTTCGCCGTGTCAAGGCGGTACTGCGTCAGGGCGAGGGTGTAGGCCCAGTTGTTGAGGACGGCGGCCAGCTCGCAGTCCTTCATCTTAAAGCCGTAGTGCTTGACGAGGTACGAGTACATAGCATGGGCGCTGTCGGGCATTCCGAGGAGGGCGTAGGTGTCCCCCAGCTCAAACCAGAAGTTCAGGCTGTCCGGGTACCTGTCCTTGAGGTTCCTCATTATCTTCAGGGCGAGGCGGAGGTCCCCGCGGCTCCGGGCGTACCAGTAGGCCTCAAGGTTGAGGGGGACGTTTCCCGGGTCCATCTCCACCAGCCTGCGGTAGTACTCCATCGCCCTCCTGGCATCCCCCTCCTTCCGGTAGAAGCGGGCGAACACCCACATCCCCAGAGGGTCCCTCTTATCCCTCTCCCGGAGCAAGTGGCCGAACTTGCGGGGGTTGTCCGAGACGGAGGAGAGGAGGAAGGCGTAGGCGAGGCGGTAGTCGTCGTCCTCCGGGGCCAGCTCGTAGGCCCTGCGGGCGTGCTTTAGGGCGGTCAGGGTGTCCCCCTTCCTAAGGAAAGCGTGCATAAGGAGGTTCCGGGCCTCCGGGTCGTCCCCTTTAACGGCCAGATAGTGCGCCAACTCCCTTATCCCCTCGTTGAGGTGGAAGGTATCCGGAGACATTATGAGAGCGTACCCCCAGTGGAGGTTGGGCCTCCTGAAGCCGAGCTCGTCGTACATAGCAGCGAGGAAAGAGAGGGCGTCCCGCCTACCCATCTTGGCGAGGAGGTCGGCTATACGGAAGCCTATGAGGGTGTCCTTCCGCACCATATAGGCCTCCTTGTAGTACTTCAGGGCCTTCTCCTCGTCCCCCAGACGGTCGTAGCACATAGCGAGGGCGAGATATACCCTCCTCCTCTCGTACCTATCTGCGTCCGATAGGGCCTCCTTACCGAGCCTGCGGAAGTACTTGAGGGCGGAGTCGCACTTGCCAAGGCGGGCGAAGAGGACGGCCGTATTTCGGAGTATCTCCGGCATCCCCTTTAGGGATAGGGACAGACGGTATAACCTCAAGGCCCCCTTCAGGTCCCCGTAGTTCTCGTATATCTCGCCGACGAAGCCCACCACTTCGGGTACGGAGTCTATCCGCTCCCAGTACCTACGGACCACCTCCCTGAACTTTCTCTCGTCTCCCGTGGAGAATACCCGAAGGAGGAACCTCCTCCAGACGTAGGGATCCTTCGTCCCCCCCTCTATAAGGCTGACCGTCAGGCTGTCGGCGTCCATACCCATCCTCTCGGCCAACATCACCTTGAGGCTGTCGGGTAGGAAGCCGGAGCTGTCGCCGTACATCTCCAAGGCGGCTCCGGGGGAGACGGTGGAGAGGAGCATCACCCTTAGGTAGAGGTCCGCGGGGGAGGAGAGCAGGAGTAGGGCTATCATTTCAGTATCATCTTCCTAAGCCTCCGCCCCTCCGGCGTCGCGAGGGATAGGAAGTACGCCCCTACGGGCAACCCTTCCAACCTTATAGAAATTTCCACTTTCCCCGTACCTATGTAGGTTTTACCGAAGATCAACCTTCCTTCCACGTTGTAAATTTTAACCCCGAGCTCACCGTAGGACCACCCCGTTATCCTCAACTCCCTCCCGTAGAGGGATACCTTCAACCCCTCCGGGCGGGACCTACGGCCTTCCCTTAGGTTGACGATGAGGGTGTCGGGCATCTCAAGGGCGCCGTATCCGGAGTTCCACCTGTTCCCCCTCACCATCGGCCAGCTTAGGCGGGTGTAATGACCCAACTTCCAGCAGTACAGGTGATGGCCGCTCGTATGGGCGCAAAGCTCCACGAGGCTGTCCCCGTCCAGATCGTAGAGGAGAGGCCCGCCCTGCACCACCTCCTCCCTGAAGCGGTCGCCGTGGCCGAGGTCCATAGGGAAGCCGAGGAGGTCGCCGTAGTAGGTCTTACCCCACAGGACGCTCCTTCCGGAGGAGAAGAAGACCTCCTCCCTTCCGTCCCCGTCCACGTCCCCTCCTACGAACCTACGGCCGAGGGGATGGATGTCGTCATGGTGGGAGAGGAGGGCGGAGCCGTCCCCGTCCTCAACCACCAAGTCGTACATATTGAGCCGGGCGTACTCCCATCCGGGCGTGCCGTCCCACTCAAGGGGCATGGTCACGTCCGCCTCCGGGAGGATGGGGAAGGGTACGGAGTCCATCCTCCAGGACTCCGGGTCAAAGACGTACGCGTTGGTGGCGGCGTTCAGGAGGACCTCCCAACGGCCGTCGTCGTCGGGGTCGTATATCCTCGTTCCAACGTAAATCGGATAGGGGAGAGTTAGGACGGTGTCCGAGCAGTCTGCCCGCAGGATGACCACCTCGTGGCCGGAGGAACTCCCTTTAGCTACCACCTCCCACAGAGGATCGCCGTAGAGGTCTGCCGCCGACAGGTACTCGTCCGCCCACACGTAGGGGCCGCAGGCGTTGATGAGGTTGCCGTCCCCGTCGTAGAAGAGGACACGGTCCCCCACCTTTACGGCTATATCCGGGTAGGAGGTTTTGGTAAAGAGACCGAGGACGACCGGGCCTGTGGGTACGTCGGGCAGGGGGACGCGGTGCTTGAGGGTTCCGTCGGAGGATAGGATGTACAGGGAGTGGGAGGGTCCGGCCGTACCGAAGACCACCTCGTACTCCCCGTCCCCGTCCACGTCCCCCACAGCCGGTGGGGCCGAGATCTCCGTAATGTCGGGCAAGGTATCTATTGAGTACCTCCAGAGGAGCCGGCCGGAGGAGGAGAAGACGCTGACGTAGTTATAAACTGAAGGGACGATCAGTTCGTACCCCGGTGAGGGGAGGAGGTCGGCGGCGAGGAGGTGCGAGCGGTACCCGCCGAAGAGGACGTCCCGGACGAAGAGGAGGGGAGGGTTCGGCCTCTGACAGACCGGAGAGGAGGCATCCCCTATTATACCGCCCACAACGGGGGAGACCCTGTAGCACCTGACCCCCCAGCCACTGTACCCGTCCTCAACCGTGTTCCATTCGCCGGGCAGGACGGACAGGACCCTCCAGCCGTCCCCCGTATCCACCTCAACGAGGGCGTTGTCGTAGTCTCCGTCCCACATCAAGCGCACGTACCCGTCCCCCGGCTCGGCGGATAGTACGGGAGGCGTAGGTAGGGAGTCGGGGACGACTATAAAGGCTAAGGCCGTATCCCCCTCGGCGTCCGTTATCCCGAAGGAGAGGGTGTTTCCGGGGGATAGAGGGGAGGGGAGGAGGACAGGGATGCTGTCCGTGGAGCCGAGAGGTAGGGAGGGGAGGGTGCCGATGTAAGAGGGAGTCAGGTCCCCGCCGATGAAGTTGGCCGTTATAAACGTAGCCGGGCTACCACCTCCGTTCGCAACGAGGAGGAACAGGGTATCCCCGGCCAACCTCCCACCGAGGAAGGAGAGGGAAGGACCCCTGCCTATAACGAAGAGGCTGTCCCCTACCGGCGTACAGGTCGGACACCTGACGGTCATGTACCCCTCTACCTTCCTGTCGCCGGCGAAGGACGAGGAGGGGACCTCCAGGGAGAAGGGGAGGGAGTCGGTTATGGGGCCGAGATATAGGGAGTCGGGGCGTAGGGGAAAGGGGGCGTAGAGTACTACCCAGACGCTGTCCAAGGGCGTAGGGGCGTAGACCACACCGGAGATACGGAGGGTGTCCCCGGAGGAGAGGGTGTCGGAATAGGTGTAGCGAATGGATACGTCGGTGGGGCCGTAGGTCAGGGTGGAGATGTGGGGAAAGTAGCCCTCGGCGTAGATACCCACCTTGAAGGGGCCGGGGTGGAGGCCCATCAACCTCACCGTAAGGCTACCGGAAGAACCCACCCTCCACCTGCCTATCACCCTGCCGTCCTGAAGGACGCTGACGAGGGCGCCCAAAGGTACCCCGGAGACGGAGAGGGTGTCGGAGGATAGGGATACGGAGGGGGTAAAGGTGGAGGGGACGTCCCGGTAAAGCCGTAGGGACGGATCCCCAACGAGGTGGTAGCTCAAGGCCTCGTAGATGTAGGTGAAGTAGTACCCGGAAGATGCGGCGAAGTGCTTTAGGTGCAAGTCCACCATCCCGGCGAAGAAGCCGGAGGTGTCAAGATAGGCCTCCCTGAAGGAGGAGGCCACCATAGGGATAGCCGACCCCGGAGAGCTCTCCTTCGTTGGACCGTAGGAGGCTATACTCTTCCCCTCCTTATACACGAGGACGTTTATTGAGTTGGTGTGGGGGGAGTTGACGAAGCAGCCTATGTGCATCCAGAAGACGGGGGTACTGTCCGTACGGAGGCGGGGGATGTCCTGCGCCAGGAAGGGGACGGTGATGGTGTCAATATTCACGATGAAGGTGCGGTAGTTGGAGTGGGAGAAGGCCATAACGAAGGTGGAGTTGGCCACCGAATCTACGAACTCCCCCATGCTCACATCCCGCTCCGGTACGTCCACCTCGCAGAGGGAGTCGTAGGGTAGGGACGGGGGGACGTAGTTGGCCATGCTCTCCACCATGGAGCAGGCGTCGTTGTCCATGTAGAAGCGGGAGGCGAAGAGGAGGATGTTGGGCGGGAAGGGGTAGTTGTAGTGGGTCTCGTAGTACATCACCCTCCTGACCATCTCCATGGCCTCCTGTAGGTCCGTCGCCGGCATCCTACCTACGGCCACATCCATCCACAGGTCAAGGCTGTCCGAAAACTGGCCAAAGTCCCAGTTGCCGTCGGAGTTCCAGTCCCCGTCCAGACACCCGTAGTACGCGTCGCTCTGCATCTCGTCCCCGTAGTCATATGGCCAGGCCGAGGGCATACGGAGGCGGGGGGAAGGGACGTGGAACCTGTCCCCACCCAAAAGGAGGAACTTTACCCCCCAAGTTCCGTAGAGGTACCGTACGAAGTTCCTTATCCTCTCCGCCGGCGTCCTACCCGGGTAGGAGAGGGCCTCCTCCAAGGTAAATACGGCCGTCCTTATGCCAGTAAGGTTCTTGAACTCGGCGAGGCTGTCAAAGGCCGGCTTCAGGTCCGGCGTCGTAATTATAGCGAGATCTAAGGAGTCCGTCCCCGGCAACGTCGTTGGGGACGTCCCCACCCCCACCCTTGAGACCTCAAGCCTCACCTCCCTGTTCCGGTAGTACCTACTCCCTTCCTTGGTAATTTCAAACACGAGGACGCTCGCCTTCCTTATCCCCCTGTACGTCCCGTACCTGACCAAGACGGGGGACGAGGGGACGGGCCTCGGCTCAAGGGGGAAACTCCCCCCATCCAAAAGGGTGAAGGTGGGCGTTATTTTGGGGCTGACCTCCACCCTATCCACGCCCACCATCCGCACCGCGAGGCTCTCACCGGGGAGGAGGTCGTAGGTCAGGACCTTCAACCTACCCTGCGGCACACCCGGAACCTTCACCAGTAGATCCCCTTTCCCGAACCTCACCGTAAGGATAGAAGCCGTCAATAGGAGCATCGGTCTCGGATTTTAAGGCTGCCCGCCTCCGAAGGCCACCTCCTTGGCCCGCAGGATGTCCTCCAGTATCATCCCCTTCAGTCTGGGGTTCCGGAGGGCGGCGGCCGGGTGGTAGGTGCATACTCCGGGTATCCCGTATCGGGTGCCGTGGACCTTGCCCCTTATCTCCTTCATAGGGGGGTTGTCCGTCCTACCGAGGATGTAGAAGGAGCTGTACCTCCCCAGACAGAGGAGGACCCTCGGCTGCACCAACCTTATCTGGAACTCAAGGTAGGGGGAGCAGGCCCTTATCTCGTCGGGGAGGGGGTCCCGGTTGTTGGGGGGCCTGCACTTCAGGACGTTCGTAATGTAGAAGTCCCTCTGACGGCTTAGGCCCGCCTCCTCTATCAGCCTCGTCAGGAGCTGCCCCGCCCGGCCGACGAAGGGCTTCCCCTTCAGGTCCTCGTCCCTACCCGGAGCCTCCCCTACGGCCATTATGGGGGCGAAGGGGCTTCCGTCCCACACCACCACCCTGGTCCTCCGCAGGTGGAGGCGGCACCTCTTACACTCCTCAACCTTCCGGGTAAGCTCCTCGTGTATCCGGAGCCGGTTCTCCGTCTTCAGGACCAGCTCGTACAGGCCCAGACCCTTCAGGAGCTCCTCGTTCATCCCTCATCCTCCGATGGGGTGGAGACCGCAGCGTAGAAACCCAACCATACGAGGAGTACGAGGATAATGATCCGGGCTACCCACTGGCCCGTGTTCCCGGTTATCAGCATACTCGGATCTTTCAGGTTCTGGGTGACCCACATAAAGGTTATGACGGCGAGGAAGGCGAGGGAGACCGTACCGGTGAGGTAGGCCACCCACTTCGGCAGCCTTATCTGGGCGCCCTTGTTCAGTTCCCGGTGGAAGTTCTCCGGGCCGAATATCCAAACGAAGAGGATGATCTCCACGAGGCCGAAGAGAATGAGCATGAAGCTGCCCGCCCAGAAGTCCAGCTCGTCTATGAACTTGGGCAGGAATATGGCGAAGTGCGCCCCGATTACGACCGTTACCATAGAAACGGCGACGGCCTTGGTGTGGCTCCAGCGCAGCTCGTCCTCAAAGAAGGTTATCATTGGCTGTATCAGGGCGACGGAGGAGGTGAAGGCGGCTATGAAGAGGAGGAAGAACCAGAGGAAGGAGTAGAACTGACCGCCGGGGAGGGAGTTCAGGGCGGCCGGCATGCTCAT
>WGAN01000166.1 GCA_015494805.1 Caldifarciminota bacterium | reverse complement strand
TGCGGCTCCCCCGGGCTTTTCGCAGCTTTACACGCCCTTCATCGCCTCCCCCTGCCGAGGCATCCACCTGTCGCCCTTACTAATTTCGTCGCCTCACTTCCCCACGCTACCTGCGTAGTTGTCATACCGATAACGAAGCGTAGAATAATGGGGGGTGTTCCCGATTTTGTCAAGTAGGGTGTCCCCCCTCTTACGCTCCTACGCAACCTTTCATTCGGATGCGGCGGGTATTATAAGGGGGAAAAGGGGACGTGTGGGGAGGGAAGGGGTAGTGCCTACCTTACTACGACTTTTTTAACACTGCTTCCGACTTTTACGAAATAGATACCACGCTTCAGATGGAGGGTCCTGGTTCCCTTGCTTGGCAAGACGAACCGAGTAATCAACCGGCCGGATACGTCCCATACTCCTACCTCTTTGGCTTCACCGTTTGAACGGTTGATAACCTCTACACCTCCGGGTAAGGATGCGATTTTGAAGTTTTCTACCTTCACTTTAGACTCAGAGTGCGAGTTTTGGGATTTGCCTGCCGGTACTATACCGCTACTTTTACATCTACACACAGGGGAACCGCCGGAAGTACAACCACATATTACCACGCCATAGCAGGAGACAGAGCAGGACCCTGCACTACAGTTGGCAGAGCAGCTGGACTGCTCGTAGTTAGGGGCGGTTTCATCTCCTTTAGGTATAGGAAGACTGAAGGGAGAGGAGGATATACGCTCAAACTCCTTGAGGGTTTCGTCCCACAGGTGTAGTATCTCCTTTTCTCCCTTACTAAGGGATTGAAGGTCCTTCGGATCTTCGTGGGTAGATACGGTGAGGATATGAGAGGATCCTTCTATAATTACAGAACCACCAGCATAGGTGGTCCCGAGGATCATCATCCACAGCATACCTCTACCTCCTTCCCCCTTCGCCTATTACCCTCCGGGTGAAGGGGTTAAGCCCCGGAGAGATAACGCGGTCGGTGGATGGAAGCAGGTATTTCTCCCTTCCCTCCCCACTTACTTAGGGTATCATACACGAGCTGCATAATAATGGTACCAGTATGCGAAATTGTCAAGTAGTTAAAAGTGAGAAAACTGTGCCAAGCTCTCCAATACCCTTGCTCAAGCTTAAAATTCCCTCGTGTTAGTAGCAGTTATATCGTTTGATACGGCTGTGGTGGATTCCCTTTGGAAGGTGGCGAAGATGTGGCGGGCTGGTACGAACGTTGAGAGGGTGGATTCCGCCAGGAACGCTATAATTTCTATCGGGGGAGATGCCGTCCGATACGTTATTTTGAAGTACCTCCCCGAAGACGACCACCTCCAAACGCGGGCCATAAGGGACATCTGCCTCAAGGTACCGGACACCTGCGCCCCCGCCGTAAGGAAGGTCCTGTTGCTAAAGGACACCATCGCCCAGAAGAACGCCCTATACGTCGCCGCGGAGGTCAGCATGCCCTCCCTTGAACCGGTATTGCTCCATCTCCTAAAGCGAAAGAAGGACAAGCGATGGATCTCCCGGATCCTTAGGGCGTTGTACAGGTCGGGTACTAAGGGTGTCTGCCGTACGGTACCAAAGTACGCGAACCATCCCTACGAGTACGTCCGTATGAGGGCGTTGATGCTGGTAGGGAAATACGGCTGTACTTCCCAGAAGCCTATGCTCTGGAAGGGGTTGAACGACCCCTACTTCATGGTAAGGGACGCAGCGAGGGAGGGGTTGGTACGTCTGGGTTTTACGACGGACGAGGTGATGGAGCATACGGAGGACGTCCGGAGGATTGAAATCTTCAAGCTCTTGAGCGAGAAATGTCCCGATGAGGAGATACTGTTCAAACTGAAACCCGCAAACCCCTTTGAGAGGTACTGGTACGGCAGGATAAGGTGCGAGTGAGCGCCCTACTTACCCGACTCCCTCTTTATGTACTCTATGATGGCCTTCGCCTCTTCCTCGGAGACGTTCTGGTTGGTCATAGGGGTCTTGTACTTCTTCAGCAACTGTTTGGCTATGGGGTCGTACTTGAGCATGGAATCGGGGTTGGTTATCATGGCGATGAGCCACTCTGGTTTCCTCCGCTCGGTTACACCCTTGAGATCGGGACCTACTAACCTACCCTTCCCTATCGTGTGGCAGGCCATACATCCCTTCTGTTTGAAGAGCTTTTCACCCTTGGCGGCTAGATCTTGGTTTATACCTTTCCCAGCCGCCATAAGGACGACGGCTGTACCCAACACGGAAAAAGCAAGCATCCTCCTCATATCGGTGGATATTTTAACCCTGCGAGTTATACAGAGAGCAGGACCTTGTCTAAAAGGAGGGATTTAGATCTCAAGTACTACCTGAAGGCCAAACTTAAAGCGGAGAAGACGCATTTATAGTTCCTGTATGTGCCAGTTCCATTTATCAGACTTCCTTTGGACGTTATACGTTCTCTCCCCCTTATAATAGACGCTGGAATGCCAAAAATCGCTGCTTTGAACACCTTAAGGGAAAAGCTCGGCGAAGACGGAGTTAATGCCCTGTTTGAGGTGCTTGAGGAGGAGAGAGAGAAGACGAGGGACCTTCTCTTCCGTCTCCTTGAGGAGAGGTTCGCCCGGAGGTTAGCCGAGGAGATAGGGAAACTCCGATCCGAGATGTACGAGGAGATGGGAAAACTTCGTTCCGAGATGCACGACGAGATAGGTAAGCTCCGGGCGGAGATGTATCGGGAGTTGGCCAAGGTGTGGAACGAGATAGGGAAGCTGCGGGCGGAGGTACAGAAGGTGAGGTCCGACATCATCAAGTGGATGTTCGTACTTGCGATTTCCCAGACCGTGGCGATTATTAGCGTCATCGTTGCGATAATGAGGTTTTTGAGGTGAGGGTAAAGTAGTTTCACACCGGGCAACGTTGCTCACCTCTCCGGCCTCCTTACTAAAAAAAGCCCCACCTTCAAGGTGGGGCTTAAATCTAACTGAACCCGTTTAGGCTACTCCATGTCCTCCCACGTGTCTATCTGGGCCTTCTGGAGACGGCCGGAGTAGTCAATGTAGACCGTCTTAAGCTCGGTAAAGATCTCGTACACCGTCCAGCCACCCTCCCTGTGGCCGTTGCCTGTCTGCTTTACGCCGCCGAAGGGCAGGTGGGTCTCGGCTCCGATCGTCGGGGCGTTGACGTAGGTTATGCCGGCCTCAAGCCGCTCTATGGCCTCCATAGCCTCGCGGATGTCGTTGGTGTAGATGGAGGAGGAGAGGCCGTAGCGGATGTTGTTGGCCAGGTCTATGGCCTCGTCAAAGGACCTGACCTTGAAGACGGCCAGGACCGGACCGAATATCTCCTCCTGGGCTACGCGGGAGTTGGGGTCAACGTCCGTGAATATCGTTGGCTGGAAGAAGTAGCCGGGCCTGTCCACCCTC
>WGAN01000165.1 GCA_015494805.1 Caldifarciminota bacterium | reverse complement strand
CCCCGACCCGCTTCAGGAAGGATAGGAACACCCTCTCAACCTCCCTCTCGTATTCCCCGCCGTATAGGAGGTACTTGAAGGCCTCGCTGTGGAGTTTGCCGTAGTCCTCTGGGGGAGGTCCCTCTGCTATTACGTCTCCAACCACGGCGTGCCTCCCACCCTCCGCGTACAGGCTCAAGAAGGCGTAGTACTCCCACACCCTCCCGTAGGCCTCCGCCCCTATCCTCTTCAGGAAGTCCGTCCTGTACATCCTGATTGGCCCCCTCCTCATCCTCTCCGTCAGGTCCCGGTAGTTGGCCGGCATCTCAACTTTGCTGCCGGAGGTGTAGCCAAAGAGGACGATGGGGGAGTCGGGGAGGTTATCGGGTAGGCGGAGGATGGAGGTACCGGGGGAGAAGACCATAACCCAACCTTCCCTACGGGGTAGATCAAGGGTGCTTCCCTCCGGGAGGGGGTAGAACCTCATCGCTGGATTTTAAGGTGGCTATCCCCTCGCAGCGTTGGGCCTGCGGGAGAGGGCGTAGAGGTAGAGCTGGGCGAGGGCGGCCATATCGCCGTACCTCTCCCTGTAGAAGTCTCCTATGGCGTTATAGACCCTCTCCGTAAGGCTCTTTCCCTTAACCTCAAAGCCGTAGAACTTCCGGGATATCTTCAGGATGTGGGTATCCACCGGGACGGCCCTGCCGTCTCCAAGGCCGTAGGCGAGGACGCAGTCGGCTATCTTGTTGCCAACGCCCGGAAGTCGGGTCAGGTACCTCCTGCGGGCGTAGTAGTCTTGGGGCATTCCTTCCCAGAAACCGGGGTTGTCTCTGATGATCCGGGCGACCTCCCTCAACCGGAAAGCCTGAACCTCGTACCGTACGGGGAGGCTCCTCAAAAGCCCGTCGGGGGCCTCCGCCAACCTCTCCGGTGTAGGGTAGAGGGGAAGCCCTCCTCCGTCCTCCCCCAACCCCTTGGCCAGGAGGTAGGTCCCCCGCGCTATGGACTCCACCCTGTTTTGCGGGGAGAGCATAAAGGAGACGAGCATCTCCCAAGGATCCTGTCTCATAATGCGGAGGCCCCTGTACTCCTTCAGGGCCTTCAGTAGGGGACCGTCCCCCAGCTCCTCCGCCTTGGCCCTTAGACGTTCCAGATCCACGCCCAAGGAGAAGAGGGACCTCACCTCCCTTATGTCGCCCTTACCTACGACGAGGTCCTCCCCTTCCTGTTTCAGCCTCCAGACCCTGCGGCGGGCGACCCCCCACCAGAAGCCCTCCCCGTCCGGTTTCCCGAACACGAACTCCTCACCCTCAAGGTGGCCCCAGTAGAAGGTCTGCCCGCTCGTCAGCGTTAGACCGAGGGCGAACTCTCCGGCTCGTATCCTGTTCATCGGGCTACCCCACGCTCCCCTCCATCTCCAACTCTATCAGGCGGTTCAGCTCAACGGCGTACTCCATCGGCAGTGTCTTCGTGAAAGGCTCTATGAAGCCGAGGACTATCAGGGTGTAGGCCTCCGCCTCGGACAGGCCCCTGCTCATCAGGTAGAAGAGCTGGTCGGAGCCGATCTTACCGACGGTGGCCTCGTGGCCGATGTGGACGTTCTCCTCCTCCACCTCTATGTAGGGGTAGGTGTCCGTCCGGGAGTGGGGGTCCAACAGCAGGGCGTCGCACTGGACGGTGGACTTCACGTGATGGGCGCCCTTTACGACCTTCAGCAGCCCCCTGTAAGAGGCCCTGCCGCCGTCCTTGGATATGGACTTGGAGGTTATGGTGGAGGTGGTGTAGGGGGCGAGGTGTATGGCCTTGGCTCCGCTATCCTGAATCTGGCCCTTGCCGGCGTAGGAGACGGTGAGAAGCTCCATCCTGGCCCCCGGCTCCTTGAGGATGACACCGGGGTACTTCATGGTGACCTTACTGTTGTGGGCGAAGATGCCGTTGGCTATGAAGTTGGCCGTCCCCTCCACCTCTATGTCGTAGGTTACCTCCTCACCCACGTACTCCACCTTGCCAACTTTGACGAAGTGTACCGGGGCGTTTATCTCCTCCTTGGAGAAGTGGAGGAAGTACGTGATATAAGTCTTCTCTTCCTTTCCGAGGGGCAACTTCTCTTTTCTTACATGTCGGGTGATCTTCGTGGGATTCATACCGACGGACATGGCGAGGAGTTTTATCTGCTCAAGGAGTTCCCTGTTGGCGCTCGTGATGGTGAGGTTTTTGTGGCCCTTTCTGACGTGACCGTCGGCGTCTATGTATCCCTGTATAAAGGCCTTCCGCTGGCTCTCCGGCAGGGTATATACCCAATCGGGGACCCGCTTCGTTCTGGCGTTCCCTCCGAGTCCTATACTCCTTATGAAATCCACTATCTCCACGCTCCCCGTTCTGAGAACGACCCCCCTCCTCTGGAGTTTGATGCCGAATACGTCCTCAAAGATACGGCGTACCTTCGGCTCGGCGGGGTCGTCCTCCGGTACGGCGAAGTATATGCGGTTGTCGTCCGTATAGCCGTCCCCCAGATAGAAACCGAGGAGCCACATCAGGTCCTCCGTGGTCCTCTCCGGGAGTTTAACGGGCTTGTTCCCCCTGCGCTCCGGTGTGAAGTTGAGGGTATAGGGTTTGCCGTGGTCCGGTATCCTCCCGGCTATGGCGACGTAGTCCCCCTCCCTTATATCCCGCAAGGGCATCCATCCGAGGGTCAGGAGTTTGCCAGCTTTTCTGAGGACGAGGAAGGGATGGTTGTCCGTAGCCTTGACCTCCCGGCCGTTCTGGAGGAGGAGCCTATACACGGGACGCGGGGGATTCACCTTCTTAGCAACGACCCGGCTCCGCACTATCTTCATATCCGGGGTCAGGGACCAGACGTAGTCTCCGACGTTTATGTCCTTTATGGGGACCACGTCGTTGTTCTTGAAGATGTAGGAGTCTCCCGTCAGGCAGCCCAGCTCCCCGTTTACCCACTCCACGAAGGCGTCCCGGTAGGCGACCGCCCTCTTCGTCACGAGGTTGTATATGTGCTTCGCCCAGTTCTGGATGGTGGTATAACGGACGTGGGAGCCTCGCTTGGCTATCACCTCAACGACTGCGGAGTGGAGGGAACCGGAGGAGTAGATAGGTGCGGTGCAACCTTCAATATAATGCACTTTAGCCCCCTCCTCAACGATTATAAGCGTTCTTTCAAACTGGCCGAAGTTCTCAAGGTTTATCCGGAAGTAGGCCTGGAGGGGGAAGTCCACCTCCACCCCGGCGGGTACGTAGACGAAGGAGCCACCCGACCACACGGCCGTATTGAGGGCAGCGAACTTGTTGTCCGCGTAGGGTACGACGGTGCCAAAGTACTCCTTGACGAGGTCGGGGTACTCCCGGACGGCCGTATCCATATCCACGAAGATGACCCCCTTCCTCTCAAGGTCCTCCCTTATCCTGTGATAGACGACCTCGCTGTCGTACTGGGCGCCCAGGCCCGCCAGCCACTTCCTCTCCGCCTCCGGCACCCCCAGTCGCTCAAACGTCCTCTTGATGGAGTCGGGGACGTCGTCCCACGTCCGAGCCTTACGGTTGGGGTCGGTGGGTGAGGCGTAATACACTATCTTGTCAAACATCCTCTCCACCTCGGAGAGGTCCGGCCCCCACTTGGGCATGGGCATACGGATAAAGGCCTCGTACGCCTTAAGGCGTATCTCCCGCATCCAGTCCGGCTCTCCCTTTATGTGGGAGATCTCCTCTATGAGCTGGCGGGAGAGACCGGGCTTCCCGATGTACTTGTACTCTATCTCGTCGCGAAAGCCGTACTTGCTGTAGTCAAACTCCAGCTCCGGCTTCTTAACCTCCTGTGCCATAGGGGATATTCTACGGCTGAATCTTGACCTATTGGGTCAGGATTATACCACCCTTAGAATACCGGCGTGAGACGGTTTATCCTCTTCGCGGCGGTACTCCTCTCCTGCGGTCAGGGGAAGGGCCGGACCGACTCGGTAGGCGAGAAGGCCCCGGACTTCCACTTCGTCGGCAGCGTCTATATGCTTGGCCAGAGGGCGGGTTGGGAGGAGATGGAGGCCTACAGGAAGGACAGCCTCTGGGACTTCCGTGAGCAGATGTACCTAAAGGTGATAATGCTTGGCCTTATAAAGGAGATGAGGACGAGGGAGAGGGCTACGGTGGGGAGGGACGGGGGGATAAGGAGCTTCAACTTCAGCATGACGACCCAGGATGCGACGGTTGAGGCCAGCGGGGAGGTTAGGGATGGAAAGTTCTACGTGACCTACAAACCGCTCAAAGGCTCACCCCAGAAGTTCCAGTACGACCTCGTCGGACCTCTCCTGACCCCCCAGACCTTCGTCTTCGCCGCTACCGTTGGCCTACTCAAAGAGGGGAGGTACTCCTACTTTGACCCGTCCGTCGCCTCGTTCATGGACGCCGAGGTCGTAAGGGAGAGCGACACCCTCTGGAAGTTGGACGCCCACGGCATAGTCGTTAGGGCGCACATCAGGGACGGTAAGCTCGTCCTCCAGAACCAACCCTTAAAGATGGACATAGTGGCGGAACCTCCGGAGAGGGCAAAGGCCCCCGTTGAGCCTTTCAACGTCCTGTCCCTGTACGCCGTACGGCCTACGGGCAAGCCCATCGGCGACCTGAAGGACCTCGTACGCCTCGTCGTCAAGATGTATCCCTTGAAGGGAGACCTGACCCTCAACTTCGCTAACCAGAGGGTGCTGAATGTCTCCGGCGACACCTTCGTTGTAGATATAAGGTACCCCGAATCCCTCAAAGGCTCCGCAAAACCACGCATTCCCGACAGCCTAAGGAAGTACCTCCAGCCCACCCAGTTCCTTGAGGTAGATGACCCCGAAATCCACTCCTTGGCCGAGGAGATAACTGCCGGGAAGAGGACGGACGTAGATAAGGCGAGGGCCATAATGGAGTGGGTCTACAGCAACCTTGAGAAGCGGGGTTCCGTCACCATACCCACGGCCAAGCAGGTCCTGAAGCAGAGGTACGGCGACTGCAACGAGCATGCTACCCTGTACGCCGCCCTCGCCAGAGCCGCCGGCATCCCTACCGACATAATGGTGGGGTTGGTCTATCAGGGGGACGGTTTTTACTACCACGCCTGGAACGTCTCCTGGCTCGGTGGCCGTTGGGTACCGATAGACCCCGTCTATGGGGAGTTCCCGGCGAGACCCTACCGCATAGCCCTACAGCACGGCAGCCTTGAAAAGCAGGCCACCATAATGGCGGTCATAGGCTCGCTGAAGATAGAGATTCTGGAGGCCGAACACCGCTAAGGGGGATAACGGATTTTGGACCGCAATCGGATACACCGTCTCCCGTTGGCCGACAGGGTTTCCCACTTTCAAAAACCGAAAGTCAGACTTCAAGAAATTGATACTTGAGATTTAATAAATCGCAAATTACGTTTCAAAATTCTCAAAACCCGTATTACGGAATTTTAAACGTTCCAAGGGTGCGGTGAAGGTTCCCCATCGTACCCGATATTACGCACACTTACGCCGCCGTAAGCTCTAAGATGTGTATCTGCATTACCTCATAATTTCGCCATTTTTGCGAAGTAATAATTGAAATTTTTCTTAAATTGGGGTTTAACTTTTACATTACGCCGGTGGGGAGGATAGACCCATTCGCACCTCTAAAAATCAGTGTTAAGCTAGCAAAATGATACTTTTCCACTGGTTTGTGTTGATACTATATAAATCTGCATTTTATCTTTAAAAAAAGTTGAAGTTTAATTTCAGGACTTTTGTCCCCTCGTAGGTTAGCATCACCCCGTCCGCAGAGTAAAAACCTGTGTTCGGTGAATAGGGGGATCACAGAGATGGGCAAACGTTCGGATGCGTTTTCAAGAACCGTCGGTTTCACTGCAAATTCCCGCAGTCTCCGTTAAGGAATTTGGTATTCCGTACCTTCGGAAACTAAAAGTTTAACTTTAAAAAATTTTAGTGATTTTAATACAAATTATTGCAAAATTAACAAAAACAATCTTCACCCGTCGTTTGACGCCGAACAACACCTTTTCAAAAACTGCAAGTAAGACTTTAAGAAATTGAAACTTGGGCTTTAATAAACCGTAAGCCTCACTTTAAGATTCCTCCCATCAACGAAGAGTTGAAACTAAGACCTCGCACCAACCTTCGGCAAGGCTGCACCTCGGTCCCCTGTCTCCCTTACAATCCACGTATGCTCTTCGTGATGCTCTCTTACTCCACCGTACCCCCGGAGGGGTACGCGGGGGATCCTCCTTACAACAGGTACTGCACCTCCTGTCATACGGGTACCCTGAACTCCGGGCCGGGGAGGGTGTACGTCGCCGGACTCCCCACCCTTTACGAGCCTTCCACCACCTACACCCTTACGGTGGTCGTGTGGGACAGTACGGCCAACCGGTACGGTTGCGAGATGGTGGCCAAAGATACGGCCGGGAACATAGTCGGCACCTTCGCCGAGGCCGGACCCAACACCAACGTAACGCCCGGAGGGTACGCCACCCACGACAACGCCCCCTACTCCGTGGACAGCTTCGCCTTCACCTTTGAGTACACCACCCCCGATGCCTCCACCTACTCCGGTCCCATCATCATCTACGCCGTAGGGAACGCTGCGAATGGCAACGGGAACTCCTCTGGAGACAACATCTACTCCTTTGTAGATACCCTGATGCCCTCGGTGGCCGTCTCCGAAATCGCCCGCAACGGCGGAGCCATCTTAGAGGGTAGGGACCTAACCGTAGAGGCCAGGGGAGAGGCCGTAAGCGTGAGGCTCTACGGCATAAACGGTAGGGTGGCCTTCACCTTCGCCGGCATACTCTTCGGGAGGAGGACCTTCCGTCTCCCGGAGGGCGGGGTGGTGGTTGTCAGGATAGGGAAGCGGGTAAAGGTGTTCAAAGTCCTATGAGGGTGTTGATAACGGCCAGCGAGAGGGGAAAGGCGGAGAGGTACGTCCGGTACCTGTCCCCCCTCGGCGAAGTGGACGTAATAACCCCCAAGGAGGCCCGGATGCCCGAATATGACCTCCTCGTCCTCTCTGGCGGTGAGGACGTCCATCCCCGATACTACGGCGAAGAGGTGGAGTATCCGGACCTCCTTGAGTTGAACGAGGGGAGAGACCGGTTGGAGATGACCCTCGTAGGGAGGGCCTTGGGGGACGGTAAGCCCATCTTCGGCATATGCAGAGGGATCCAGGTCCTTACGGTCGTCCTCGGCGGCAAGCTCTACCAGGACCTCGGAAGGGCGGGCTTCAGGGCCGAGACGCACAGGGTGGAGAAGGGAGACGCCTTCCACCCCGTCCTGTTTGAGGGAGATTTCCAGAGAGCCTTCGGGGAGAGGGGGGTGGTAAACAGCCGCCACCATCAGGGGGTGAAGGTGTTGCCGACGGAGGTCCAGGACCTCCAGATCTTGGCGAGGGCCGAAGATGGCCTCGTTGAGGCCTTCAAGTCGGACACCCTAAAGGTCCTCGCCGTCCAGTGGCACCCGGAGAGGCACCCCAGCCCCATATCCGACGGCCTCCTCGCCTACCTGCGGGATTTCGTAGGGTAGCTTTCCCCAGTATAATAGCCGCCTATGTCTATCACCTACAGACCTTCCCGTCGTAAGAGGAAGAGGACGCACGGCTTCAGGGCGAGGATGAGGACACCCGGAGGGAGGAAGGTACTGAAACGCCGTCGCAGGAAGGGGCGTAAGAGGCTCACGGTCTAAGGGAAGCCATGGCCAAGAAGAAGGGGAAGGCTCCCAGAAAGGGGGAGGAGTACGATCTAAGTAAGATACGGAACATCGGTTTCATAGCGCACATAGACGCCGGTAAGACTACCACCACCGAGAGGGTCCTATACTACACCGGCCGCACCCACAAGTTGGGGAGTGTAGACACCGGTACGGCCACGACGGACTGGATGAAGCAGGAGAAGGAGAGGGGGATAACCATAACCTCCGCCGCCGTCACCACCTTCTGGAAGGGACACCAGATAAACATCATAGATACCCCCGGCCACATAGACTTCACGGTTGAGGTTGAGAGGGCCTTGAAGGTCCTGGACGGCCTCGTCGTAATCTTCAGCGCCGTTGAGGGGGTTGAGCCGCAGAGCGAGACCGTCTGGCGTCAGGCTGACAAGTACGGGGTCCCCCGCATCGTCTTCATCAACAAGATGGACCGCATAGGGGCGAGCCACGAGAGGACGATTGAGGGAATGAGGAAGCGACTGGGTATAGACCCCCTCCTCGTAACCCTCCCCATCGGTGAGGAACACGGTTTCGTCGGGGTGAAGCACCTGATAGACCTGAAGGAGTACATCTGGGACATAGACGAAACGGGCGAGAAGTACAGGACGGAGGACCTTGCCCTTACGGAGGATATCCTGCCCTACTACGAAGATATCGTCCTTAGGCTCGCCGACTACGACCCGGAGATATTGGAGGAGTACGAGGAGAAGGGGAGCGTCTCTCCCCAGAGGATGAAGAAGGCCCTAAGGGAGGCCGTGGTGAAGAGGGAGGTCTTCCCCGTATTCGTAGGCTCTGCCCTCCGGAACAAGGGGATCCAGCCCCTCATAGACGCCATAGTGGACCTCCTCCCCTCCCCCTTGGACGTCCCCCCCGTCGTTGGCAGGAAGAACGGGGAGAGGGTTGAGATAAGGACGGGGGAGGGACCCTTGGTCGCCCAGGTCTTCAAGATCCAGATAGACCCGAAGGGGAAGCAGAAGCTCTTCTACGTGCGGATATACCGTGGTGAGATAACCTTTATGACGAAACTCTACAACCCCCGCACGGGTGAGACGATGAGGGCCACCCGCATATACCGTATGTTTGCCAACCGGAAGGAGCAACTACAGGTGGCCAAGGCGGGGGATATAGTCGCCCTCGTGGGCCTGTCCGACAGGACGCAGACGGGGGACACCGTAACCGTGCGGGAGGAGCCGGTGGAGTTGGAGAGGATGGACTTCCCGCAGCCTCTGGTCTCCGTAAGGGTGGAGCCAAAGTACTCAAAGGACGCCGAGGCCCTGGAAGAGGCCCTTCACTTCCTGGAGGTTGAGGACCCGTCCCTCAAGGTGAGGAAGGAGGAGAGTACCGGGCAGATAGTCCTGACGGGGATGGGAAAGCTCCACCTGGACGTGGTGGTGAGCCGCCTCAAGGAGGACATGAACCTTGAGGTGAGGACGGGTAGGCCCTTCGTGTCCTACAGGGAGACCATAACTAAGGAGGCGGAGGCCAAGGGCGAGTTCCATCAGGAGACGGCCGACGCCATACACAGGGGAAAGGTCAGGGTGAAGGTTGAACCTTCCGGGGATGAGGGGAACCACCTCACCGTTGAGGGGGTGGAGATGGGGCCGGTGGAGGAGGCCCTAAGGAAGACCTTCTACGAGGCGATGGAGTTCGGTCCCCTTATGGGGTATCCCCTCAAGGGGGTAAGGGTTTCGGTGGAGGTGGAGAACCCGGAGGACATAACCCCCCTCGCCGCCCGTGCGGCCTTCCTGAAGGCCCTGACGGAGGCCCTCAACTCCGCCGGACCTATCCTCTTGGAGCCTTACGCGAGGGTGGTCGTACAGACCCCCGGAGAGTACCTCGGTAAGATAATGGACACCTTGAGGACCCTCGGAGGAGACATAAGGGACGTGAGGGAGGAGTTCGGCTATCAGGTCGTTGAGGCCGTCCTCCCGTTGAAGAACACCTTTGATCTCGCCGACAACCTCCGCTCTGCCTCAAAGGGCAGGGCCACCTACGACATAAAGGACATAACCTTCCGCCCCGCGGAGGACTGGCAGGCGGGCAACCTGTGAGCCTTCTAAGGAGACTCCGGACCTTCGTATCCGTCTACTACGCCTATATGTTGGAGTACAGGGCCGAGATAGTCCTGTGGATGCTCGCCGGTATCCTCCCCTTTATCCTGATGGCCGTATGGATGACGGCCGCCTCCCAGCACGACTACGGCATCTCCCCCGTGGAGTTCGCTCGGTACTACCTCGCCGTCTTCGTAACCCACCAGCTCATAGCCGTCTGGGTGATATGGGAGTTTGAGGAGGACGTACTCTACGGCCACCTCTCCCACTACCTCCTCCAGCCTATGGACCCCATATGGCGGTACGTCTCAACCCACCTCGCCGAGAGGCTCTCCCGCCTCCCCTTCCTCGCTGCCCTCATCCTCCTGTTCTTCCTCCTCTACCCCAAGGCCCTCTGGATCCCCTCCCTTACGGACGTCCTCCTCTTCCTCCTCGTCGTACATCTCGCCTTCGCTACCCGCTTTCTGATACAGTACAGCCTTGCTATGCTCGCCTTCTGGATGGAGAGGGTCGTAGCCTTTGAGGACCTCCACTTCCTCGTCTTCCTCTTCCTGTCGGGGTACGTCGCTCCCCTGAAGCTCTTCCCCGAAGCCGTAAGGGAGTTCGTCCTCTGGACTCCCTTCCCCTACATGATAAACTTCCCCGTCAACATACTCCTCGGCAAAGAAGTGGACCTCGCCCGCGGCGTAGGGGTGATGGCTATGTGGTTCGTCGCCGCCCTCATCATAAACCGGTTCCTGTGGAGGCTCGGCCTGAAGAGGTACTCCGCTATGGGGGCCTAAGGCGGCATTCCAAACTTTTCCCCAGTATAATACCCGCCTATGCCAACCATCAACCAGTTAGTGAGGTACGGTAGGAAGAAGAGGAAGAAAAAGACGAAGTCCCCGGCTTTGGAGGGGAACCCCCAGAAGAAGGGGACGTGCATACGCGTTTATACTACGACACCCAAGAAGCCCAACTCGGCCCTGCGGAAGGTGGCGAAGGTGAGGCTTTCCAACGGTAAGGAGGTCATAGCATACATACCGGGTGAAGGCCACAACCTTCAGGAACACTCTACGGTTCTCGTCAGGGGCGGGCGAGTTAAGGACCTGCCCGGCGTGAAGTATCACATCGTAAGGGGCGTTTACGACGCCGCCGGCGTCGCTGGCCGTAGGAACTCGCGTTCAAAGTACGGCACCCCCAAGCCTAAGGACTAATCAAAGGAGGAGCTATGAGAAGGAGAAGGGCGCCAGAGAGGAAGGTCGTACCGGATCCCGTCTATAAGAGTGAGCTTGTGGCCAAGTTCATAAACAACCTCATGTGGGACGGCGAGAAGACGAAGGCCCAGAAGATCTTCTACAAGGCCATGGAGTTGGTGGCCGAGAGGACGGGGGAGAACCCGCTTGACGTATTCCACAAGGCCATAGAGAACGTGAAGCCGTCCGTTGAGGTCCGTTCTCGCCGTATCGGTGGAGCCAACTACCAGATACCGGTTGAGGTCCGTCCAAAGCGTCAGACCTCCCTAGCCATAAAGTGGATAATCAGGGCCGCCCGCAGTAGGCCGGGCCGCCGTATGTACGAGAAGCTCGCCGCCGAGATCATAGACGCGTACAAGGGTACCGGGAACGCCGTCAAGACCCGCGAGAACGTCCACAAGATGGCCGAGGCCAACAGGGTATTCGCTCACTTCAGGTGGTAGGGGGTTCGGTATGAGCAGGTGGAAGCAGTACCAGATAGCGAAGCAGCAGAAGAGGAAGATAAACTCCAAGTTGGACAAGGCCTTCGCCAAGATAAAGGACCTCCTGGTCGTAGGTAAGTACGACGAGGCGAGGGAGTTGGCCAACCGTATGCTCATGAAGTACCCGACCCATATGAAGAGTTGGCGGTTGGTCAAGTTGGTAGACGCTTGGCAAAACGTCGTCGGAGACTCCTTCGCCAATATGAAAGCGAGCGAGAGGCGGAGGGTGGTCAAGGCCTTAGTCCTGGAGTACAAGAACAACGATTTCATCACCGCCGAGACCCTTGAGCGGCGGATAAAGGAGTTGGAAGCGTAATCGGGGGAGGTATCCTCCCCCCACAAATGCTTTAAGCTAGAGGGTTCTATTTTTTGTAGTTTCCAAGGTGGCCCTCGCGAGGTCGGGGTCGGATACCCCCATCATACGGGCCAGTTCCCTCCACCTCTCCTCTCCTCGTACCTCCCTGACGGTGGCTTCGGCGGGGGACAACCTCTCAACTACGAAGTGCCTGTCGGCGTAGGAGGCCGTGGAGGCCTGGTGGGTTATGGCTATAATCTGCACGTCGCTGGACAGGGCCTTCAGGAGACTCCCTATACGGGATGCCACGGAGGGGCTTACCCCCACGTCTATCTCGTCCAGTATGAGGGTGCGGAAGTGGGATGCCCCCGTGGAGAAGAGGACGAGGGCGGTACGGGCAAGCTCACCACCGGAGAGGTGAGCCAACTCCTGGGGTGGGACGTCGGGGATGGTGGAGATGAGAATACGCACTAAGGATTTACCCCTGACGTGGAAATCCGAAGGTTCCAACCTTACGGAGGTCTTGACGTACTCAAATCCGAGGGCCTTCAGGTTCTCCCCTATGTAGGCAGCGAAGTCCTTGAGGTACCTCCTCCTCTCGGCGTCTATGCTATCGGCCAGCCTCCCCATCTCCTCCTCAAGGAGGATAAGCTCACTCCGGAGCCTCTCCACCTCCTCCTCCATCTCCCCTATGGCTTTCAGTTCCTCCTCAAGGGAGGTCTCCAGTTTGAGGAGTCCGGCGAAGTCCGTACGGAACTTGCTCTTCAGCCTACCTATCTCGTACAGGCGGGCGTTTATCCTGTCAAACTCCTCCTGAAGGTCCTCCCACTCCTCCGGCACCTCAAGGGCTATGTCCGTAAGGGTGTCAAGGATGTCCCTCAACCTCCCCCTGAACCTCTCCGGAGCATCCCTAAGGAGGGAGGCGATGGCCTCCCGTACGCTGGGATACACCTCCCTGAACCTCCCGCTCCACTCCTGCGCCCTTATGCTCTCCTCTAACTCCTCCCTCCTCCGGAGCAGATCCTCCTCCTCCCCTTCCCTCAACCCCAACCTCCTGACTTCCTCCAGTTGGAACCGGAGGTAGTCCTCCCTCTCCCTTAACTCGTTCAGACGGCTCTCCAACCTCCTCATCCTCTCCTTCTTGGCAACGTACTCGGCGTAGAGGCTGGGGTACCTTCCGAGGTCTATGCCGGTGAACCTGTCCAGAACCTCCGTCTGGAAGTGGGGGTCATCTACGGCCATATGGGAGAACTGGGAGCCTACGAAGATCTTCCCCTCAAGGAGCCTCCTGACGGTGGAGGCGGAGACCTGCATGTCGTTGATGAGGATGCGGGACCTCCGGGTGGCCGGGTTCAACGTGCGCCTTACGACCACCTCCCCGTCGTAGGGGATGCCGAGGTCCCTTAGGGAGGCCTCCATGTCTCTGTCCCCCTCCAGGACCATCTCCAGATAGGCCCTCCTCGGCACGGAATCCCAATCCACCCTCCCACCGGCGAGGAGGTTTATGGCGTCTATCAGGAGGGACTTACCTGCCCCCGTTTCGCCGGAGAGGACGTTGAAACCCCTCCCCAGCTCCAGAGTCGCCGCACCGAATAGGAGGTAATCCCTTACGGTCAGTCTCCTTATCAAGGTCGCCCCCTATTATACGTCCGTTGGGCTACGGGTACAGGCCCGCCTTAACGCGGGTGTATAGGGCGGTATCCTCCGGTTGCGTCCCTACGCTCCTTGGCCTTAGTTTCAGCCCCCTTACGAACTCTTCTATGTCCTCCGGCAGCCGGAAGTCCTCCTTCAGGTATCTCCTTAGCACCTCCCCAACCGTGTGGGTGTAGGTTTTGCCGGATGCGTACTCCACGCTCTCAAGGAGGTAGATCAGGAAGTGGAGGTTGGTCTTGGGGCCGAAGAGTAGGGTACCTTTCAGGGCGTTTATGAGCCTCCTGCGGGCCTGATCCCTGTCGGGGGCGTAGGCTATGACCTTCGCTATCATAGGGTCGTAGAGGTGGGAGACCTCCGTCCCCTCAATCACCCCCGTATCTATCCTGACGCCGGGCATATGGGGGAACTCCAGGGCCTCCAACTTACCGGAGGATGGCAGAAAGTCCCTCTCCGGGTCCTCGGCGTAGAGTCGGGCCTCTATTGCGGCACCCCTGAAGGCCACGTCCTCCTGACGGACGCTCAACCCTTCACCGGAGGCCACCTCCATCTGGAGCCGCACCAGATCAAGGCCCGTCACCATCTCCGTTACGGGATGCTCCACCTGGAGGCGGGCGTTCACCTCAAGGAAGTAGAACTCCCCCCTCTCCTCATCGTAGAGGAATTCAACCGTACCGGCGTTGGTGTATCCTACCCCCTCAACTATCCGGCGGGCGTAATCGTACAGCCGCTGCCTTTTCTCGTCGTCCAGTACCGGCGATGGCGTCTCCTCCACTATCTTCTGGTGCCTCCTCTGGAGGGAACACTCCCTTTCACCGAGGATGAGGACGCTGCTGCCGTCGGCCACCACCTGTACCTCTATGTGGCGGGCGGGGAATACGTACCTCTCAACCATCAGGCGGGGGTCCCCGAAGGCCCCAAGGGCCTCCCTCTGTGCGGAGAGTACGGCCTCCCTTACGTTCTCTCCCCTATCTATAACCCTCATACCCTTACCGCCCCCTCCGGCGACGGCCTTGAGGAGGACGGGCAGGCCTATCTCCTCTATCGCCCGCAGGACGGTGTCGGGGTCGTCCGACGGTTCGGAGCCGGGGACGGTGGGGACTCCAACCCTACGGGCTACCTCCTTGGCCTTCGCCTTGTCCCCCACCATCTCCATGGCCTCCGGGGAAGGCCCCACGAATATGAGGCCCCTCTCCCTCACCCTCCGGGCGAAGTCAGGATTTTCGGCTAGAAAGCCGTATCCCGGATGTACGTACCTCGCCCCACTCTTGAGGGCGACGTCTAAGATCTCGTCTATGGCGAGGTAGGAACCTACGGGATAGACCTCGTCCAACTCGTAGGTGAAGGGCCACCCTTCATCTGCCTCCGTGTATATCCCGACGCTCCTGAAACCCATCTCCGAGAGGGTCCGGTGGACCCGGATGGCTATCTCCCCCCGGTTGGCTATCAGGACCTTCACGCCGCCCATTTTACCGCTGGCCCCTACCTTACGACGAAGGCCTTCACCTTGGCACCGCTTACGGCGTAGTAGGCCCCGGCCCTCAAACGGACCTCCAACCTACCCCTACCGGTGGCCAGCTTTCTGCCGGAGGGGTCGTATACGGCCACCTCATCGCTGCCGAGGGGCGGAAGTATCACGGCCCTGCTCCCCTCAACCCTTACGGTTATGTCCCGGCTCCTCGGCTCTGCGGCTTCCCCAACGGTGAGGGAGGGGTCGTAGGCTACGGTGTGCTGCTCCAAGACCCAGTTGTCCGGGTCCCACAGGATGCTGTCCGGCCTGTCGCTTACGGTTATCCAGAAGTGCTGGACGTCAAGGCTGTCCCATATCACCACGGTGGTGTCTCCAGTTGGTGTGAATACCTTAACCTCTATGGGCATCTTGAAGGTGGGCGCCCCGGAAGGCTGGGTCTGCTCAACCTGAAGCAGTATGCTCCAGCCCCCACCGTCGTTGAACCTGTTCCACCGGACGTTATAGACCGGCCAACCTGGTTCATAAACCCACTCGTTGAAGAACCAGGAGAGGTCCCGCCCGGTGTAGGTCTGGACATCGCTTACGAAGTCGCTGGTCAGGGCGTAGGAGCCTTCGTGCCTACTCCTGTAGTACCTCAAAGCCCCGAAGAAGAGAGAGGTATCCTTGTCAAGGACGTAGCGGAGCATATGGAGGACGGCTGCCCCCTTGTTGTAGGTATAGACCGAGAAGGCGTCCCCCATACCCGGACCGGGGTTGTAGACGGGTTTGCCGGGGTTGGAGGCGTAGGTGAAGATGGTGGAGTCCGCCCGCCTGTCGTAGTAACTCCGGTAGGCCGCCCATCCGCCCACATGCTCCCTCCAGACCATCTCGCTGTAGGTGGCGAAACCCTCGTTCAGCCAGATGTCCTTGAAGGTGCCGCACGTCACGTTGTCTCCCCACCACTGGTGGGAAAGCTCGTGGGCCTCCACCCACCCGGCGTAGTACCCACCGAAGAAGGAGTTGGTCTGGTCCTCCATAGCCCAGCCTCCGGGTAGGACGGCGCTCTCCTCGTACTTCTCGTTGTGGAAGGGATACACCCCGTACCTTATAGAGAAGGCCGTAAGCATCTCCGTCAGGCGGTTCCCCCAGACGGTGTCGGTGTCGCTGGCCAGTATCCAGGCCCTTACGGGCATGGTTATGGAGCCGTAGGTCCAGGTCCACTCCTTCGCCCTTAGGTCCCTTATGGCGAAGGTTATGAGGTAGGGGGCTATAGGGTGGGAATGGGCGTAGTGCCACGTCTTAAATGCGCCTGACGCCGTCGTATCCTGCAGTAGGCCGTTCGCCACGACCTCAAGGCTGCTGTCCGTGGTTATATAGAACTCCACCCCCTCGTCCGCTTTCTCGTAAGGTTGGTCGTAGGAGGGGACCCAGCACCTCAAACCGTAAGGCTCGTTGTCCGTATAGACCCAGCTGGGGGACTGGATGCTCATCCCTCCGCCGTACCCCATGCACCCCGAACTGGGAGGGTAGCCGTGATAGAAGACGTCCAAGAGGGCGGTATCTCCGGGGTTTAGGGTTGAGGGGAGGGGAAGGACGAGCTTTCGGGAGGTGTCCGCACCGGTCGTGTAGAAGGAGATAGGGTTGCCGTTGTACTTTACGCTGTCTATGGGGTCCCAGTTGAAGTTGAGGATGATGGTATCGGTGGCGTACCTACCAACCACCTTAACGGTAGTGTGGGCGTACTGTACCGTTCCACCCCAGACCCCCATCCTTATGACGTACTTCCTGACGTCGTAGGGGGGAGGTTCAACGTCCGGCCAATCGTAGAGGTGGTACCCCACCGTTTTATGCCACTTCAGGAGGAAAGGCTCCTCCGGCCGCCAGGCGTCCTTCACCTGAAAGAAGGAGAGCAGAAGCATCATAAGGGTATTTTACGGCGGCCGTGTTGCGGCGGTAGAATATGGAGGTGTTCGTAGTCTTAACGACCTTGAGCATACGGGATGTGCAATACACAACCGACCCTTCGGGGGATTCCCCGTACGTGGGGACCTCCGTGACGTTAAGAGGTGTGGTGACGGCCATACTCCCCGACCTAAGGGGCTTCTACATCCAGGACAGCGTCGGGGCGTGGTCCGGGATATTCGTATATGCCGGTGCCTCTATGCCCTCCATCTCCCTCTGGGACAGCGTAGAGGTCTCCGGAACGGTCCAGGAATATCGGAAAAACACGGAGATAGTCCTATCCTCAATCAACGTCCTCGGAAGCGGCTCCCCCATCCCTCCCTTGAACGTAACCGTGCCGGAGGTGGCCGAGAGCCTTGAGGGGGTCCTGGTCAGGACGGAGGGGTGGGTGAAGGACGCCTGGGTAAACCGCAGGGGAGAGTTCGTCCTGACGGCGGGAGGGTCGGACGTCTGGGCTTTGAACAGGGACGCCTTTCAGTACTTCCCCTTCGTCGGGGATACGGTGGAGCTGACGGGGGTACTGGATCAGTACAACACCCACTACCGCATCGTCCCACGGGATGACGGGGACATAAACCCCGTAGCCCTCCGGTACTACACCCCCTTCTTCAACAAACCCACGGATACCACCGTCTCCCGCATCGTGAAGAACTACGGCAGCGACACCCTCCGCTTTATTCTGGCCAAGTTCATAAACAAGGCCCGCTACAGCGTAGACGTGACCATATACAACCTCACCTCCCAAACCATAACCGACGCCCTCATAGACGCCCACAGCAGGGGTGTTAGGGTCCGGGTAATATACGAGTCCTCCCACAACAACTCCTACATCGCCCAGCTCCGCTCCGCTGGGATACCCGTCCTCTCCGACTCCCTCCGCTCCGACGCCGGCCTGATGCATATGAAGATAGTCTCCATAGACACACGGGACAGCGATACCACCAACGACGTCGTCCTGGTAGGCTCGTACAACTTCACCGTCTACGCCGACACCCTTCAGGTGAACAACCTCACAGCTATAAGGGTACCCGTGGTAGCCCGCCAGTTCCTTAGGGAGTTCAACGAGATGTGGGGTTCCTCCGGGGACACCCCCAACCCCTCCGCGGCGAGGTTCGGCACAGAGAAGACTCACAACACGGACAACTACTTCCCGGCCGAGAGCATAGGGGTGTGGTTCCCGCCAGCGGATACGGCCGAAGACGCCTTCAGGCGGTTCATCCTCTCCACCTCCACCCAGATACACTTCGGCATAAACGTCTTCACCCACGACGGCATAAGGGACGCGTACCGCATCCTCCACAACTCCGGCCGTACGGTGGTGGGCCTCTTTGACTACTCCGACTGGAACAGCTCCTACTCCGAGAGTCAGGTTATGCGCACATGGGGACCTCCGACCTACGTCGCCCCCTACCTCAACGGCTACACCTTCCACGACAAGTTTGCCATAAGGGACCTATCGGCCGTGGAGTTCGGCTCCGCCAACTGGAGCTACAACGGTTTCACCCGTAGCGATGAGGTGATCGTCATAATATACAGCAGGCACTTCGCCGACCAGTTCCTCCAGTACCTATCGGCGAGGTGGAGGGAGGCGACAGGGGATCCCCTACCCCTCGGTCTGGAGGAGGGTCCGGCCCACAGCCCCCGCATCCGCACGTGTGAGCCGACTGGAAAGGTTTACGACCCCTCCGGCAGGCTCGTTGGCAAGAGGGAGAGAGGCAGGATATACTTCATCGCCTGTAAGGGAGGCGGCTACGTAAGGGAGGTGGTGAGGTAGGACTCTTGGGGTCCGGCTCTCACTGCCGAAAGATTGAAGGATACCGGTTTTGTAGATGGACGGACGGAGACGGTGGATGCGGAGACAGGGGATTCCCTTAAAAACCGTAAATCGCACTTTTGAACGGACCGCCATCCCCCGTTGAGGGTCCTTTAACGGAGCCTAACACCCGATTTGGGTTAGAGATGGGAATTGGTACGTCAGTTGGCTGATGGAACGGTGGGTTGAATACCAGTACTTTCGCGATTCCGTCTCATAAGTTCAAGAATTGATTCATTTGATTTGAAACACACAGCTTAAGAATTGAAAAGGCCCCTACCCCAGGGACACTTCGCCCTGAGAATAGGGGCTATGATGAAAAAAATCTTAACAGCCCTACTC
>WGAN01000164.1 GCA_015494805.1 Caldifarciminota bacterium | reverse complement strand
GGCCCTTGATATGGAGATACACATAAGGCAGTCCTCCGACCCCTACTCCTGGCTGGCCTACGACGTCGCCCGCATGGCTGCCTTCCGCCGTGTGATAAACCTTGACGAGATAAGCCGCTACCTCGGGGACGCCTCAAGGCTTCCCCCACCTCCCAAACCTCCGGAGGCCATCCCCAAGGGGGAGGACGAGGTTAAAGAGGAGGACCCCCTAACCGTCATTCGGAGGGAGAACCCGACAGTGGCCGGCTACCTCTCCGAGGCGCACTACAGCCGGGAGGGGGATACCCTCCACGTCGTCGTCAGTAGCAAGATAGTGGCACAGAAGATAGAGCAGGCAGAAAGCTTGATAAAAAATGCATTTAAAGTAGATAAACTACAAATTTCCGTTAAAAAACTACAAAACTACCGTGATCTCTTTGATGAGATCAGAAAGGACTGGAGGGGTATAGACTGATCACTCCTCAAATACGACCCCTCTCCTCCTCCGCTTCTTCCTCTTCTTCGCCGCAGCCGGTACGGGTACCCCCTCCCCGGTGGGTTTCTTCTCCGGCATGGGTACGAACATAGGAGGAGGCTCCGGCTGGGCGGTCTGGACGTACTGGATCCTGAAGAGCCTCTCAAGGGTCAGGTCCCTTATCCTGTCCAGAGTCTTGTTGAAGACGGCGAAGGCCTCCTTCTTGTACTCAACCAAGGGGTCCTTCTGGCCGTAGGCCCGGAGTCTCGTCTCCTCCTTCAGGTGGTCAAGGTGGTAGAGGTGGTCCTTCCATATCTCGTCAAGGGTAGTCAGGAGGACCCACCTCTCGGCCTCCCGCATGGCCTCACTCCCCAGCTCCTCCTCCTTCTTCCGGTAGAGGTCCATCACCTTCTGGAGTATCCTCTCCCGCAGCTCCTTTTTGTCGGTTATCCCGTCTATGAAGGTGAAGTCTCCGAGGAAGAGGAGGGTGAGCCTCTCCTTTATGGCCTTTTTGTCCCAGAAGTCGGGGTTGGGTGAGTTGGCGTACTCTTCTATGAGCTGATCCACCAACTCCTCCATAAACTGCTTTATGACGTCCTGAACGTCCTCCCCGGCCACTATGCGGTCCCGCAGGGTGTATATTACGGTGCGCTGACGGTTCAATACCTCGTCGTACTCAAGGAGCCTCTTCCTCATCTGGAAGTGCATGTACTCCACCCGCTTCTGGGCGTTCTCTATGGCCTTGGTGACCATCTTGGACTCCTGGGGCCACTTCTCCTTGTAGCCGAACTTCTCGGACATCTCAACGGCCTTGTCCGCCCCGAAGAGCCTCATCAGGTCGTCCTCAAGGGAGAGGAAGAACTTGGACATACCGGGGTCCCCCTGACGGCCGGACCTACCCCGCAGCTGGTTGTCTATCCGCCGGGCCTCGTGCCTCTGGGCACCCATCACGTAGAGGCCGTAGTACTCCCATGTTGAGGGGTCGTTCTCGTCGTAGGGCGGTATCTCACCCCTCTTTACGATCTCCTTCCAGGTGGGGGGCGGGTCCTCCTTCACCTCGTCAATTATCTTCTTTACGGTCTCCTTATCGTAAGGCTCAAGTACCCCCTTCTCCAGTTTGATGTCCGTACCCCGTCCGGCCATGTTGGTGGCGATGGTGACGGCCCCCTTCCTTCCGGCGAGGGCGACTATCTTGGCCTCCCTCTCGTGGTGCTTGGCGTTCAGGACCTGATGGGGTATCCTCCGCAGCCGCAGATACCGGGAGAGCAGCTCGGACTCCTCTATGGACGTGGTACCCACCAGTATGGGCCTTCCGAGGCGGTGCCATAGCTCAATCTCCTTAACCATCGCGAGGTACTTGTCCCTCTTCGTGCGGTATATGATGTCGGGCTTGTCCACGCGGCGCACGGGCCGGTTGGTGGGGATGGTGATGACGTCCAACTTGTATATCTCCCAGAACTCCTGGGCCTCCGTGGCGGCCGTTCCTGTCATCCCGGCGAGGACCTCGTACATCTTGAAGTAGTTCTGCAGGGTGATGGTGGCGAAGGTCTGGGTCTCCTGCTGGATGGGTACCCCCTCTTTGGCCTCCACCGCCTCGTGCAGGCCGTCGCTCCAGCGCCTTCCGGGCATGAGACGGCCGGTCTTCTCGTCCACGATTATGACCTTCCCCTGCATCACGACGTAGTCCACTTCCTTCTCAAAGAGGGTGTAGGCCTTTATGAGCTGCTGGAGGGCGTGGAGCTTGTCCGTCTTGTCCTGAAACTCCCTGTAGAGGGCCTCCTTCAGCTCGTACTTCTCCTTTGGGGAGAGCTTGGGGTTTATCTCAATCTCGTGTATCTCGGTGGATATGTCCGGGAGCTTGAAGAGGTCGGGGTACTTCCATATCTTCTGCAGTTCGTGCCACTTCTTCTTCGTGTAATGCTCGTTTACGAAGTCCCTCCCCTTCTCCGTGAAGTCCACCGTATGGAACTTCTCGTCCACGACGAAGTAAAGCTCGGCGTCCCACTCCCTGATCTTCTTGTCCCGCAATCCCTCGCTCTCCATCTTATCCACGAGGGACATCATCCCCGGCCTCTGGAGGAGGTTGAAGAGGCGGCGGTTCTTGGGGTCCCCGCGCTTCACCTGCAGGAGGCGGCGGGCGGCCTCCTTCTTCCTGCCCTGCGATAGGAGCCTCTCGGCGTCGTCAAGGAACCGGGCGACCAGTTTCTTCTGCTCCTTGTACATCGCCTCCACGACGGGCTTCATCTCCCGGTACCTCTCCACGTTGGAGTGCTGGGCGGGTCCGGAGATTATGAGGGGGGTACGGGCCTCGTCTATGAGGATGGAGTCTATCTCGTCTATTATGGCGTAGTAGTGGCCTCTCTGTACCTTCTCCTCCTTGGAGAAGACCATGTGGTCCCGCAGGTAGTCAAACCCGAACTCGGAGGCCGTCCCGTACGTGATGTCGGCCTGGTAGGCTCTCTTGCGCAGCTCGTGGGGCATCTGGGAGTATATGACGTCCACAGTGAGGCCGAGGGTGTCGTAGAGGGGGTACATCCACTCCTTGTCCCTCTGGGCGAGGTAGTCGTTCACCGTGGCGAGGTGGGCGCCCTTGTTCTTTATGCGACCTATGAGGCCGTGGAGGTACATCGGGAGCGTGGCGACGAGGGTCTTACCCTCACCCGTGGCCATCTCGGCAATCTTCCCCTCAAAGAGGACGATGCCACCGATGAGCTGGACGTCGTAGTATATCATCTCCCAGCGGGTCTTTATCCCCCGCACCTCGTACTCGTAGCCCTTTTCGGTGAGGAGTTTGGTGGCGTACTTGGCAACGGCGAAGGCCTCCGGAAGGAGTTCCATCGGCTTGGCGCCTTCCCTAAGGGCCTTCTCAAAGTACTCTGTGCGCTTGAGGATCTCCTCCGGGGTTAGGTTCAACCTCTCGTAAATGCGGTTTATCTTCTCAACTATCTTCCACCTCTTCCTGACCTCCCTCTGGTTCCTGCTCGCCGTTAGGAAGTTGCTGAACTTCTCTACTATTCCGAACACGAGTTGCAATTATACAACCGAAAGGGCGATTGAGGGAGTCGTCAGCGGTGAGCCTCCGCCCAGCTCTTGCCCGTGCCGAAGTCTACCCTTACGGGTACCTTCAACTCCACGGCCCCCTCCATCTCCTCCTTCACCTTCGGGATGATACCCTCCTCCCCCTCCGCCACCTCAAGGAGAAGCTCGTCGTGGACCTGCAGGAGGAGGCGGCTCCTAAGCCCCTTCAGGAGGGAGTGGACCCGGAGCATAGCCACCTTTATTATGTCGGCGGCGGAACCCTGCACAGGGGTGTTTATGACGATGCGGCGCCATACGTCGTTGGTGAAGGGGTCGGCGAAGACGTACCTGCGGCGGCCAAAGATGGTCTGGACGTAACCCTTCTCCCTGGCGAACTCCATCACCTCCTCCTGCCACTCCCTGACCTTCGGGAAGCGGGAGTAGTACCGCTCTATCATCCCCTTCGCCTCCTCAACCCCTATCCCCAAGGCCTTGGAGAGGCCGTAGGGACTTATCCCGTAGATAATTCCGAAGTTCACCGTCTTGGCGACCCTCCTCTCGTCGGGGGTTATCTCCTCCTTTCCGAAGAGGGCGCGGGCGGTCTCGGTGTGGATGTCTCCGCCCTTGAGGAATATCTCCGTCAGGTTCTTGTCCCCGGAGAGGTGGGCCAGTACCCGCAGCTCAATCTGGGAGTAGTCGTAATCGGCGAAGATGTACCCCTCTTCCGGTACGAAGGCCCTCCTCACCTTCTCCCCCCACTCACCGCGGGCGGGGACGTTCTGAAGGTTGGGGTTGTAGCACGACAGCCTCCCCGTGGCCGTGGTCGTCTGGGAGAAGGTCGGGTGTATCCTCCCGTCCTCCCCTACGTACTTCAGGAGACCTTGGATGTAGGTACTCTTGACCTTGAAGAGTTCCCTGTACCGGAGGATCAGGGCCGGTAGGGGGTGGGTATTGGCGAGGGTGGTCAGGACCTCAACGTCCGTTGAGTACCCGGTCTTGGTCTTCTTCACCGGGGGGAGGCCCAGCTCCTCAAAGAGGACCTTCGCGAGCTGCTTCGGGGAGTTCAGGTTGAAGGGGTGGCCGGCGAGGGCGTAGATCTGCCCCTCGTACTCCTTTATCCGTCGGTCTATCTCCTCACCGAGGGCCTTCAGGTACCCAACGTCCACCTTCACCCCCGCCTCCTCCATAGAGGCCAGCACCTCCACCAAGGGCAGCTCCATCTCCTCGTATATCTTCAGAAGTCCCTCCTCCTCCAACTTGGAGATTATCCCCTCCCCTATCCGGGCAGAGAGGTAGGCCCGGAAGGCCTCAACCGGCTCCGCCACCTCCCATCCCATGTACTTCAGGGCGAGGAACTCAAGGTCGTGGCGGTTCTTCCGGCTTTCCTCCTCAATCTCCGGCCACAGGAGGTAGTCCCCTACTCCGAGGTCGTGGAGGTGGGGGGAGGGTCTAAGCCCATTTCTGTAGGCCCCCTTTAGGTCCACCGTGTATAAGACCTTCCCTTCCGGTGGTGTCTGGCCAAGGAAGATGTCTTTGCCGTCGCTTAGGTAGAGGGTCTTCCCGTCGTATCCCATTCCCCTGACGTCCTCTCCCTCGTAAGGCTTTGGCGAAGGTAGAGCGGGCCGTACGGCTATCTCCTTCAGGGGGGAGTAGAAGTCTAAGGAGCGGTATATGGCCACCAATCTATCCCTGTCCGGCTCCCGTACCCTGATGTCCTCAAGGGTGAAGAGGGGCTTCGGTGAGAGCCTTACCAGCTCTACGAGCTTCTCAAGTTCCCCGCTCTCTACGGCCTTCCTTATCGCCGCCGCCGCCCTCCTGTTCAGCCTCTCAACCTCGTCAAGGTGTTCCAGAATCCCCTTGAGGGAACCGAACCGCTTGAGGAGGTCTATGGCTATCTTCCTCCCTATCCCCTTGACTCCGGGGATGTTGTCGGTCGGATCCCCGACGAGGACGAGGAAATCCGGAAGTTGCTCCGGGAGTACCCCGTACTTCTTCAGGACGGCCTCCCTGTCGTATATCCTCTCGTCCGCAACGTTCAGGACCTTCACCTTATCGTCTATCAGGGCCATCAGGTCCTTGTCGCTGGTGACCAGTATGGCCGGGATGCCGGCCTCCTTGGCGAGGGTGGCCGCCGATGCGAGGATGTCGTCCGCTTCGTAGCCCGGTTCGGCAACCGCCTTTACCCCCCATGCCTCCGTCAGGTCCTTGATCACCTCTATCTGAGGGATAAGCTCGTCCGGTGTCTCCGGCCGCTGGGCCTTGTACTCCTTCATTATCCTGTGGCGGAAGGTCGGCTCCTTCGTGTCAAAGCCCACCACCCCATAGGTGGGTTTGAACCTCTTGAGTAGCCCCCTTAAGAGGGTGTCGTAGTAATAGACGGCGGAGGTGTTCATACCTGTGCTGCTCCTTAGGGGCTTCCGCCTCATGGCGTAGAACCCCCGGTAGGCCACTGACTGGGCGTCTATGGCTACAAGCAGGGGCTTACGGCTGTCAAAGAGGGAAGGCACGCTGTATTCTACCGCAGAAGGGTAGTGTCCCACACGGGTGGATTTCCACCGTATAATATACACCTCACGTGGGGCGGTAGCTCAGGTGGGAGAGCGCCTGAATGGCATTCAGGAGGTCGGGGGTTCGAGTCCCCTCCGCTCCACTTTTTTTATGGGGGTGCGGTGGATGGTCCATCCGGAAGGTCAGGGAATGGTGGGTGATTACGGCTGTAGGGTGATGGATGAGCGGTCTTGAGGGGTTATTGTTGGGTACAAAATCGTATGAGCCGCAGAATTTTGTTAATTTTTGCACTACAACGAAAAAACAGATGATTGCAGATTGTTTTGAAAATTTTGTATTCTGTTTTGGTTTTTTAAACTGCCTATCAATTCAGATTTTGCTTAAAAACTTGGCTTTAATGCGTAAATGAAAGCGAGAATTCTGTACAACAAAAATTTCAGGATTGGGGGCCACAAACACCAGTTGTTGTGCAATATATTGAAAGATACCGCAAATTGTTTCAAAAATACTAAAAATGTGTGTCGCAATCCTGCACAAAATTAAGCAGTATCAATTTGAATAATAAGTAATCTTGTCGAAAATCGTATCAATACAAAAATTGCATCATATTTAAACCGATGAGCCGGCCCGATAGTCTGAAACGAAAGATAACAGTACTTTCGCGATTCCGTCTCATAAGTTCAAGAATTGATTCATTTGATTTGAAACACACAGCTTAAGAATTGAAAAGGCCCCTACCCCAGGGACACTTCGCCCTGAGAATAGGGGCTATGATGAAAAAAATCTTAACAGCCCTACTC
>WGAN01000163.1 GCA_015494805.1 Caldifarciminota bacterium | reverse complement strand
GTGTTCAAGATCTCCGCTCCCTTATTCGGTCTCAAAGCTACCTTATGGAGTTTGAGCAACAAACGCTCTACGATTGAACGCTCACCGAACCCCCGTCCTTAAAATCCTCTCGTGCTTCTCCTCCTCTCTCTAACCGAAGACTCCCTGATCTCCCTCTTCGTCAAACGGCAATTAACCTATCTTGAGGACTACGAGAGTTATTATCGGGCATCCACGTCCCTGCCCAAGGGCTACCTGTTTCCCCGTTTCTACCTCTTTTACGACGACGCCCACCTCCTGCCCGTCCCATACTTCCGGTACCAGTACTTGGACACCGTACACCTCCGCCTTGAGGAAAGGGAAATTGACCTCGGCCTCCCGGACATCCGCAGAATGGGCTGGGGATTCGCCTGGTCCGTTCTGGATCCCCAAGTCCTCGCCTTCACCTTCGCCGCCCGTGAAGCCAACGCCTACGCCCATTCCATTCTATCCTCCGCAAGGGAAAACGCCATAACGAACTTCCGACTGCTATTGCGGGGGCTTTATCTCGTCCGTACCGCTTTATTGGTACTAGACAGCGCCCTCTCCGGAGCCGACTCCCTCCTATCTAAGGCCGACACCCTCCAAACCCTTGGCCGCCTTCCCCCGGAGGCTGGCATAGATCTACGTATGAAGGTCCTGAAGTTGCGGAGGATGAGGGAGAAGGTCCGACGGGAGTACGAGGCCCTAAGGGATACGGTTGAGGCTCTCGTGGGGATTGAGGTTGAGGACGTCTCCCCATCCGGCCCGTTGCCCAACTGCATACCCTACGACTCCACACACCTATACGGGGCGCAGAAGTGGAGGTACAGGGCGGAGCTGGCCCGTTTCCTGCCCAAGGTCTTCGCCTTCGGTGAAGTCTGGTACGGGAGTCCCGTAGGTCTCAAGAGGGACTCTTCGGGCATAGGTACCCTCTACGGCATCCGGATAACCTGGACCTTTGACGAGACGGGGAGGTTGAGGGTGAGGAGGGAGAGGAGGCTGCTCAACCTCTTGAAGAGGAGGGGAGATAGGAGGGGTAAGAAAGTCCATGAGGACCCCGATACTACCCTGATAGGGGAGGCCCGCGCCGTCTACGAGGAGGCCCAAAGGCTCTATCGCTTAGGTAGGATGGACGCCTTTACCCTGTTCCGCATAAGGATGGAGTACTACGAGTTGAGGTTGGAGGTTCTGAAAGAGGAGATGGAGAGGCTAAAGGGGATGGTATGTCCGGTTATCCTTCCGGAGGTTCCCCCTCAATATACACCATCACCTTGATGACGTCCGGCCTGCGGGCCATCTCAAAACCCTCGGCTACGCGGCTTAGCGGCACCCTAAGGCTTACGTACCGTGAGGGCTTTATCGCCCCTCCGGATATGAGGGATAGGGCTATGCGGGTGTCGTCCGGGCCTGCGGAGTATGAGGGTATCAGGCTAACCTCGTCAAAGTACAGGCGGTTGAGGTCAAGGGGGACGTTCTCACCGGGTGGGAGCGGGGCGAAGAGTATCAGGCTTCCTCCCCTACGTACGAACTTCAGGCCGGAGAGGACGGCGGAGGCGGTACCGGGATTGACGAAGACCTTCCTGAACTTCCTCCCCTCCAACTCCTCCGGCAGGTAAGCCCTCATCCCCCACCTCTCCCGGAGCGTCCGGACCCTGTCCGGGTTTATATCCACCCCCCAGACTTCCCCTCCGAACACGCGGGCGACCTCGTAGTTAAGTATCCCCATAAATCCCAATCCTACCATCAAAACCGGCTCTCCCTTCACTATACCCGCCCTCCTGACGGCCTTTACGGAGGTAGCCAGGGGTTCAACGAGGGCGGCGTCCTCGTCCCCCACATCCCTTGGCACCTTCAAAACGTCCACCCTCCATATGTGGGGCGGCACCTTAACGTACTCCGAGAACCCCCCCGGCTCCAACCCTCCCTTCCTCCACACCGGGCAATGCACGTAGTCCCCGAAGCGACAGTATTCACACTCCATACAGGGGGCGTGGTGATGGACGAACACCCTGTCCCCGACCTCAAAACCCTTCACCCTTTCGCCGACCTTGGCCACAGTTCCTACGAACTCGTGGCCGGGGGTGTAGGGGGCCTTCTTATTCACGTACCAGTCCATCAGCTCACCCGTGCATATGCCGCAGACCTTCACCTTGACGAGCATATCCTCCGGGCCGATAGATGGCTCCGGGGCCTCAACTACCCTTATGTCCCTGCTGCTGTAAAGTATCGCCTTCTTCATCTTCGTTCAACGGTACTATCTGCGTACCCTCCGGCCTCGGTATTATCAGGGAGTCGCCTACGGGGAAGGCCCTAAGCCTCTCCACGCCCTCAACCACCCTCCGCGGCCCCACCAACATAACCGTAAAGGAAGAGTCCCCCATAACGACGGGGACCTTCTTGGCCACCACGGTGTCTATCATTATATGCACGACCACACTCCCTGGCTCTACGGCCGTCAGCCCCAAGCCCTCCGTGAAGACCCTAACCGTCGTCCTGAAGTCCCTTCGCCTCCCCGTCAGGTCTATGGGGTAGGTGGGGAGGGAATCAAGATGCTCCACTATCCGCCTCGGACCCCTGACCCTGACGTCGTTCTCCACCTTCCAGCCGTAGAGGACGTGGCCCTTCATAGGCTTACCCTTGAGGGTGGGGATGACGGCGACCGTCCGGGAGGCCTCCTCATCCAAGACGTACTTGACCTTATCCGTGAAGAGGGGTTCCAGGGAGATCTTGGCCCTCGGTTGTAGGTAGGAGGTGTCTATGGGTAGCTCCCCCTCCTTTCCCAAGCCGGAGAGGTCATAGACCAGATGGGGGGATGAGAGTTTTATCCTCAATATTTCAAACCCCGACCCCCTCAACTTCAAGAGGACGGTATCCGTCCGCTCAAGGAAGGCCATATCCTTCGGTTTCCCTACGAAGACTACGGGGACCTTCACCACCACCTCGTACGTGCGGCTCATCTTGGCGTAGAACCACACCAGTACGGCTATGAAGAGGGATATGAGGAGTTCCTTCAGGGCCTCACCGCTCATAGTTCAGCAGGTCCGTTAAGATTTTTTTAAGTTGCGTAAGGGAGAGGTTGGGGTAAGGCTCGCCTCTGTGGAAGAGGGTTACGGTGCCGCGTTCCTCGGAGACGACTATGGAGATTGCGTCCGAAACCTCCGTTATACCGGCCCCCGCCCTGTGTCTCGCTCCAACGCCTTTGATGCGGACGCTCATAGGGAGCATTACCGTGGAGGCCAGGATGCGGCTCTCCTTGATTATGACGGCTCCGTCGTGCAGTGGGGAACCCTTACTGAAGATGGCCACCAGCAACGGGGCGGAGAGGTGGGCGTCCATGATGGTACCCGTCTCCTCGGCGTACTCCATAAGTGAGACCCTCCTCTGTATGACCATAAGGGCGCCCAACTTCCTCTTCCTTATCTCATCAACGGCGAGGAGCAACTCGTTTATGGGGACCCTCTCCGGAGGTAGGAAGAACCGCAGGAAAGGATTGGAACCTATCTCCATAAGGAGGCGGCGGATCTCCGGTTGGAAGAGGATTATCAGGGCGACTATACCGAAGGCCTTAACGGTAGATATGAGAAGGCCCAAGGCGGCGAGGCCGAGGCTCTCGGCGAGGAAACCGAGGACGAGGAGGACTCCCACGCCCATAAGGAGGATGATGGCCTTGGTGCCACGGAGGACCCGTAGGACTATATAAACAATGAGGGTCATAAGGAGGATGTCCAAGGCGTCTATGGGGCCGACGTTGAAAAAGCCGAGGAGCTTCAAGGGGGAATTGTACGGGGGAGAATGAGGGATCGGTCTTCACCAAACGGGCTGGGTACCGATGGAGACGAGAGGTTCGTAGGTCACCGTCCCCCACACCTCTGCTATGGCGTCCGCCCGGTTGTTCTCACCGAGGAGTTCCACCTCCTGCCCCACCCGGAAACTCTCCTCCGGGGAGTAGAGCATCAGGGCGTCCATTGTTATATGTCCGGCCACCTCGTACCACCTACCCTCGGAGAAGACCCTATACCCTCTGGCCCGCCTCACACCGTGAGCGTATCCGACGGGAACGACGGCCAGAAAGCCGTCCTCCGGGGCTACGAAGGTCCTGTCGTAGGAGACACTCTCCCCCTTCCTTATCCGTTTCACTTGCACTATCTTGGAGAAGACGCTCTTGACGGGTTTGACGTCGGGGCGGCCGTACCCGTAGAGAAGTATTCCCACCCTTGCCCCGTCAAAGATGGCACCGTACCTTAGGAGTCCTTCGGAGTTGTTTATGTGCCTAAAGAGGCCCTTGTCCTTGGTTAGGGAGTCAAACGTCTCTATCTGGCGGCGGGAGAACTCCGGGTCCCTCGCTACGGGGAAGTGGGAGTACGCTCCTTCAACGCGGAGCTTCCGCTTCGCCCTCTCGTACAGCCTCTCAAAGTCTTGAGGCTTGACCCCTACCCTGTTCATACCCGTATCCACGTTTATGTGGACGCGGGAGCCGGGAGGTAGGACGTCTATGGCGTAGAAGTCGTAGAGGTTGAAGATGAGGTTGGGGTGGGAGGCGAGGTACTCTATCTGTCCCCTGTCGGTGTAGTCCGGGTAGAGCATCAGGAAGTCCACGTCCCTTACGTCCTCCACCCTCCTGAAGTCGTCTATGGTTGAGATGACGAAGAGCTTCGCCCCCTCCTCCTTGAGGACGAGGGTAGCCTCACGGGTGCCGTGGCCGTAGGCGTTGGCCTTGACGACGGGTATTATCTCGTAGTCCCCTACCTCCTTCTTGAGGAGCCTGTAGTTGTAGCGGAGGTTCTCCCATCTTACCTCTACCCTGAACACCCAAGTATCCTAAGGGTGTTAGACGGGCCTTTTTACCCTAAGCCTCCGTCCTCCGTATTATGAGGAGGGTTATATCGTCCGACTGGGGAGCGCCTCTGGTGAACTCGCTCAACTTGTCTAAGATCTCGTCCTTTATCTCCTCGGCGCTGGCACCACGGCTGGCGAGGGAGAGGAAGAGCTTCCGGAGCCTCCCCTCACCGAACTGCTCCCCCTGGAGGTTCGTCGCTTCGGTTATGCCGTCGGAGTAGAGCATTATCACGTCTCCCACCTTCATCTCCATCTCCCTCTCCTCAAGCACCTCCGCCAGGACGTCCCTCTCCAACATGGAGAGGCCTACGGGGGCGCCCTCCAGCTCAAGGTAGACGGCCTTCCCGGTCTCGGAGCTGTAGTAGAGGGGTGGGTTGTGTCCGGCGGATACGAGTCGGAGGGTACCTTCGGTGGGCTTGAGGGAGGCTACGCCGCAGGTGATGTACATATCGTCGGGAATCTCCCCGACTATGCTCTCGTGGGCCTTGAGGACGAGCTCCTTGGGGGAGGAGGATATGGGAGCCTCGGAGTGTATGACGGTGCGGAACATCACCATAACCAGGGAGCCGCCAACGCCCTTGCCGGAGACGTCCGCCACCAGGAAACCCCACTGACCACCGAGCATGCGGAAGTAGTCGTAGTAGTCCCCTCCCACGACGAGGGCCGGATGGTAGGCGGCGGCGAACTCGTACTTGGGTATGCGGGGCATACTCCGAGGCAGCAGAATGCTCTGGATCCTACGGGCCACCTCCACCTCGTGCTTGAGCCTCTCGGATTCTATGAGCCTCTCTTGGGCCTGTTTCAACTGCCGGAGCATGTTGCGTATGGCGTCGGCTATCAGGCCTATCTCGTCGTTGCTCCTCACCCTGACCTCGTGGTCCAGGTTCCCCTTACCTATCTCCTCCAGATCTTCCATCAGGACCTGGATGTTGTGGGTCACCATACGGGAGAATATCCAACTTATGGCCGCCCCACCTACGATGGCGAGGAGACCTATGAGGAAGAGAAACTGCTGGGTACTCCGGGCCGCCTCGTCTATGGCCTTCCTTGATAGGAATACGTAGGCCTTCCCCAGCCGCTTCTTCCTTATGCGGTCTATCATAGGTAGCTCCACACCTATGGCGGAGCCGCTCTCAAAGAGCTTTACCGTTATGCTCTTTCCGGCTAGTTGATCTTTGATCTCCTTATAGACCCTTACGTTCCGGATCTTGTAGGGTCTGTCCTTCAGCATTATGCTGTCGCTGTGGGAGACGAGGATGCCCCGGTTATCCACGACTATAGCCTTGAGGACACCGGGATTAGACCTCTTGAGACCGGTCGTGACGCTCACGAGGGTGAGGTCGTCCTCTTGAAGTAGGGCCTCGGCAGCCTGGGAGGCTAGGAACTTGGCCAGAGATATACCCCTCCACTCCACCTGTTCCCTTATCTTTTGGCTAACCGTCCTCGTTATCACGAGGGTAGAGACCGCAATAACGACCACGAGGAGGAGGGTAAAGAGGCCAAAGAACTTGAGGGAAAGCGGTACCTTGGCCCGCATACTTAAAACCCCTTTTCCACCTGTAGGTACTTCCCTTGCTTGAGCTTCTTCCAATAGACGGCGTCCGAGAGCTGGGCTATGAGGTGGAGGCCGATGCCCCCGACCTTACCCTCCTCAAGCCAGCGGTTGAGGTCCACCTTGTAGCGGCTCATATCTTCCCGCATGCCCCGTGGAATCTTGCCGCGGTCGTACACCCGTAGCATAAAGCGCCGTCTCGCCTCATCTACGTAGAGGTCTACCCTTACCGGCCCCACTCCGCCGTTGTACGCGTGCTTCATGGCGTTGGAGACCGCCTCGTCAAATATGGTTATCATATCGGAAACGATGTCGTCGCTATCGGTAAATCTCCTGACCGTCCTCTCAAGTACCCTTCGCAACTCTACGAGTAGATCCATCAGCTCCGAAGACAGCGATATGGAAAACAGTCTCCTGTAAGCCATTAGGCTCCCGGTATTATAAGGGGGCTTGGGTCAAGCCTTCCCGTAGTACCTCTTTACGCTCTCAATCACGTACTCCACCTGCCAGTCCTCCATCTCCGGGTAGATGGGGAGGCTCAAGACCTCCCTTGCCGCCCTCTCCGCTTCCGGGAACTGGCCCTCCCTGTATCCGAACTCCTCCCGTAGGACCCTCTGGAGGTGGAGGGGTACGGGGTAGAAGACGGAGACCCCTACGCCCCGCTTGAGTAGGAAGTCCCTAAGGCCGTCCCTGTCCTCCACTCTTACGGTGTACTGATGGAAGACGTGGAGGTTCCCCTCGGCCACGTACGGAGTTATGACTGTATCCTTCAGGGCTTCGGTGTAGAGGTTGGCTATCTCCCTCCGGCGGGCGTTCCAGCGGTCCAGATGCTTCAGTTTCACAGAGAGAAAGGCGGCCTGTATCTCGTCCAGGCGGCTGTTGTACCCCACACCCTCGTGGACGTACTTCCCCGTCTGGCAGTGGACCCTTAACCTCCGCACCCGCTCCGCCACCTCTCTATCGCCTGTCGTTATCGCCCCTCCGTCCCCTAGGGCGGACAGGTTCTTGGTGGGGTAGAAGCTGAAGGCGGCCACGTCCCCCAGACTCCCCACCTTACGGCCGAACCTCTCCGCACCGGCAGCCTGTGCGGCATCCTCCACCACCCTAACGTTGGGGAACCCCATCCTCTCCACCTCGGCGGCCTGTCCGAAGAGATGCACGGGTAGTATAGCCTTTGTCCTTGGGGTTATGGCCTCCCTCACGGCCTCCGGGTTGAGGTTGAAGGTCCTTGGGTCTATGTCGGCGAATACTGGCTTGGCCCCTACCAAGAGGATGGCCTCAACCGTCGCGTAGAAGGAGAAGGGAGTGGTGATGACCTCGTCCCCTCTCCCCACACCGATGGCCCTCAAGCTTAGGACGAGGGCGTCCGTACCGCTGTTCACCCCTATGGCGTACCCCACCCCAAGGTACCGGGCGAACTCCTCCTCAAACTTCCTAAGGCGTGGCCCAAGGACGAAGTGGGCGTCGGACAGTATCTCCCGGAGGGCGGCCTCAAACTCCTCCCTAAAGGCCTCGTTCTGCTTTACGAGATTGACAGGAGGAACCTTCAAGGGGCGATTCTACGGGGGGCGGAGGGAGGATTGCGGCAGAGACCCACCCCAGCACTTCGTAAGAAACGGAGACAACCGTCCAGGTCGCAGTTCTTCGGTCCCCCTTCAAAGTCGGGGATGCTCCAAAAACCTATATTTTCCCAGATTTATGAAATGATTGCAGAAATTCTTAGCATATGTACGTCCAACGGGCGTAAGGGACGGTTTTACGGATGGACGAACGGTGCAACGGGGGACGTTTGGCGGATGGGGAGGGACGTAGTCCTCATAAGTTGCTGCAGAGTTTTGTGCTGGAGATTTACGCCGATTGTAACTAGTATTCCCGAAAATAGGTTTCATTTTTAAAAGTATCTCACAATCGTTCAAGATTTGATACTCAACCGAATAGGACATGTAGGCTGTAAAGGCCCATTTGCGTAAGGCTTCCCGTATCCGAATATCAATCCTGTTGGCCGTATGAGTGTTTTCAAGATTTATCGTTTTGAAGGCACGGACTCTGTAGGGAACCGGGTAGCGCATAGCCTATGCCGGTTCCGGGAGACGGGATATGACGATGATCCGCAGGCCGCCCTGACTCCATCGGCACGGGTGGAACTTCGGGATTTTACGCCTTTCGGTTTTGTGTGCTTTAATGAAACTAAACCAAATATTCTAAAATATGCGTTTTTTTACCGAAATTCTTTTTATTATTCCGTATGTGGCGAAGATTTTTGAATAAAACTGGGTTATCTTTCCAAGATTTCAACAATTATTTGTGTAATCACATCTCTCATCAAAAGTGCAAAATATATTTTTCGCCACCTTTTCTCCTATATAATACCCGACCTTATGGTAGGTATCCTATTGGCAGGCACACCTCTAACTTTCAGCGCAGCCCTCAACGGGAACCTCGTGTATGGCAACACCCGTACCTCCCTGTTCGGGGGTAAGGTGGGCCTCGGTAGGGACGTATATCCCTGGGAGTACGAGGTCAGTTTCAGCGGTTCCTACGGTACAGCCGAAGTGGGAGACAGTACGGCCATTACCGCCAACAACGGCATAGGTATGCTTAGGGTGGATAGGTACGTAACGGAGAAGGTGGAGGTGTTCGTGTTCGGCTCCTCGGAGTACGACCGCGTTATGAACCTTGGGAACCGTACCCAAGGGGGAGCCGGAGCCAAGTACGTCTTCCTCAACAGGGATGGCTCAAAGGTGTCGGTTAGCGCCGCCCTCCTTGGGGGCTACGAGAAGTTCGTAGGGGACACGGTTAGCCGTTATCCCGTAAGGCTGTCGGTTAGGCCCAAGGGAAAGTTCAACTTCGGTCCCTTCGGTACCCTCTCCTTCATCCTGTTCTACCAGCCCAACCTCCTGGACTTTGCCAACGACTACAGGGTTTTCGGGGACGTGACCTATTCCGTCGCCCTCACCCAAACGCTGGCCTTCAACGTCATACTCAAGTACAACTACGACGGCTACGTAGCCTCGCAGTCAAAGGACTCCACCTCCTCCCTGTACGGCGTAAAACCCTACGACCTCAACCTCCTCCTTGGCCTATCTATGAAGGTGCCTCTGGAGAGGTGAGGGTAGTTCCACTTTAGAATATAGCCTCGTCCGGTGCCGGGATGGCGGAACAGGTAGACGCAGGGGATTTAAAATCCCCCGGGGTAATCCCCGTGTGGGTTCGAGTCCCACTCCCGGCACTTGTTTCAGAAACCTCCCCTCTTCTACGTCCTTATGGCTTTCCTTGGCGTGATGGTTGGGGAGGTACTCTCCGCCGTCCTTCCCGTCTTCGTCCCCCACAGCGGGGCGTTGGACGCCGTCACCTACCGCTTCTCCTTCGGCTTCAGGGACGTGACCCTTGACCTGTACTTCCTCATCCTCTCCCTCGGCCTCAAGTTGGAGCTGTCCCTTATGGGCGTCTTTATGGGCCTCCTCTTTCTCCTCATAGCCCGGATGATATGAAGGTTTCCATCGGAGGGGACAAATTTCTGGTAGTGCGTGGGGATGGGATACCGAAATTTAGCGAATTTCCGCCTCTTCCCGAAGGTTTTAGCGGGTGGATATACGTCCGAAAAGGGGAGAGGACACTCTACTACTTCAACTACCTCGGCCGGAGGGTACCCTTCTGCGGGAACGCCACGAGGGTCCTCGGATACCTCCTCTTGGGCGGTAGGGACGGGGAGGTGGAGGTTGAGGCCTCCGGGCCGAAGAGGGTCATAGTAAGAGGGGATAGGGTCGGCATAACCCTGCGTCTGTCCGTGTCCTTGAGGGGCGACCACTCGCTGGTGAGTATGGAGGGGGTGAGGCACCTCGTCCTTCCGGTTGGGAACGTCCTCGGATTTCCCCTGAAGGAGGCCTACCTTTCACTGGTGAAGGGGGGGATGGGGTACCACCTGAACGCCTACTCCCGCATAGGGGACACCGTCTTCGTCAGGACGTGGGAGTACGGTTATCCGTACGAGCCTATGGGGTGCGCCACCGGTACCCTCTCCGCCGCCGCCGACTTCATCCTAAGGAGGGGGCTGCACAGGGTTAGGACCCTCGTCAGGTCCGGGGACGAGGGGGAGGTTTCGGGAGACGGTGAGAACTTCACCCTGTGGCACAGGATAGAGACCCTGTAAAGGCGAGACCTTCCGACCGTAAAATGCCTTCCCGACCGTGAGCAGAGTCGTAAGAAAGGTGAAGTTGAGGAACAGGCTCGGCCTACACGCCCGACCGAGTACCCTCATAGCATCTACGGCTGCCAAGTTTGAGAGCGACATCTTCCTGATAAAGGAGGAGGAGAACGGCGAGGTTATGAGGGTGAACGCCAAGAGCCTCTTTGGTATTATGATGCTGACCGCCCCCATGGGAACCGAACTCACCATAGAAGCCGAAGGACCGGACGCGGAGGAGGCCGTAGAGGCGTTGGTACGGCTGATAGAGGTGGAGAAGTTCAATGAAGAGTGAGGTCAAGAACATCCTGACGGGTATAGGTCTGGTCCCTGGGAGGGCGAAGGGTAGGGTCTTCGTATTCTCCACCCCTCAAGGGATAACGGAGAACTTCCCGGAGGTTCTGGACAGGATGGCGGAGGAGCTTAAGAGGGAGGAGGGGGACATCTTCGCCCAGTTCGTAAGGCTCATAATAACCGATCCCACCTTCCGGGAGAGATTGAGGCTCTGCCTCAAGCTTGAGGTCCCAACGGAGGAGGCCGTGGATATAGCCCTCCGCCCCTTAGTTGAGAGGATGATGGCCTCCGACCCCTTCTTCGCCCGTAAGGCCGAGGAGATAGTCCAGATAATCCGGGACATCCTCCGTAACGGGACGTTTGACCTACCTATAGGCCCAGATACGGTCTTCGTAGCCGAGAGCATCAGCGTCCCTCTCGCCTTAAAGTTGAAGGCCAAGCGGGTGGCGGCCGTCGTCCTGAAGGAGCTGTCCTCCGATTCCCACGCCGCCATAATCCTGGCCAACGCCCAGATACCGACGGTGGTAGGCGTATCGCCGGAGGAGTTCAAGTCCGGCGAGACCGTTTACGTTGATGGGGATGCCGGCATAGTCTCAAGAAAACCCATAGGAGCCTCCGACAGGCGGGAGCATATCCGTAGGGGCAGGTTCTTCCGTACGGCCGACGGAGAGGAGGTGGAGCTACTGTTGAACCTTGACGTACCGGAGGACGTCTATTGGGCGGAAAGGTACGGGACGGGTGTCGGTCTCCTCCGTACGGAGTACCTCATAAACGCCGACCTCAACCGGATAGACTGGGAGAGGTTCGCCCGTCTTGACGCCCCCGTGATAGTCAGGGCCTACGATGTAGGAGGGGAGAAGTTCCATGGTGTCAGGGGGGCTATGCGGCTCCTGAAGGACCTCAAAGAGCGTTTCAACGCCCTCCTTGAGGTTGTAAAGCGGTATCCGAACTTCCGTATAATGATACCCATGGTGGATTTGCCGGAGACGGCCCGCCTCTTCCACAACTACGTCACCTCTATGGGCGTAGGGGAGGTGGGCTTTATGGTGGAGGTACCGTCCTTCGCCTGGAGTCTTGAGGACGCCAACGAGTTCGCCTCCTTCTTCTCCGTAGGCACCAACGACCTCTGGTCCTTCTTCACTGGCAGGGAGAGGGGGACGAGCGACATAAGGGAGCAGGTCAACCCCGTATTCGGAGAGCTTTTGAGCCACATCCTTAGAGCCTCCCGCAGACCCGTCAGTATTTGTGGGCAGTTGGCCTCCGACGAGGAGGGCCTCCGTTTCCTCCTATCCCTCGGATACAGGCGGTTCTCCGTTTCCCCTTCCTTCTTCGTAAGAGCCGTAAGGATAGTGGAGGAGTGGAAGGATGGCCGATAGGGTCTATAAGAAGGTGTTTAAGACGCCAGAGGAGGTCTTACGCAGCCTCCTTGTGGAGTACCTCTACAGGTACGAGAGCAACGAGGAGAGTCCAGAGGACTTCCTTGAGGACGTAAGGGAGAGGGAGGACCTCTCCACCGAAGAGGTGGAGAGGCTGAAGAAACTGATAGACTTCTACCTCGCCAACGAGGACGCCCTGTACACCCACCTGTCCGACACCCTCGTAGGTTGGCGACCGGAGAGGCTGCTCGCCTTGGACAGGGCGGCAATCTTAGCCGGTATGACGGAGATGCTCGCCGGGGGTGAGGACCTGGACCGCATCATCTACGACTACGGAACGTTCGCCAAGCGATTTTCCGCTGAAAAATCCCCATCGTTTGTGATGGGGGTACTAAAATCCTTCAAAAAGAGGTTAGAAGGTGGGAAGAAGTGAGATAATCATACTCCTGAAGGACATCGGGTACAGGCCCCGGAAGTTCAAGGTGGAGGTCACGGCGGAGGAGATGGACTACTCCGGAGAGTACGAGGTGGTCGGGAATGCCGAGGTCGTCATAACCGTCGCCCGCATAGACCTGGGCTACCGGATGGAGATAGAGGGGAAGGTACCCGTGAAGTTCGTATGCTCCCGGTGTCTGGATGAGTACGTTGAGACCTTCCACTTCCGGGACGAGAACGTCCTCCGTAGGGGGGAGTACGTCGGGGGTGAGGCCCTGAAGGACGAGGACATAGACAGCATATACCTTGAGAGGGACGAGATAGACGTCCTACCCCTCATAAGGGAGATATTCATCGCAAACTTGCCCATAAACCCGGTATGCTCACCCGATTGCAAGGGCATCTGTCCGGTGTGCGGCCTCAAGATAGAGGACGAGGCCAACCACGTCCACGAGGACGTGATGGGGACGCGCAAACTCGGCGTATTCCTTGAAAAGGCTCTAAAAGAAGGAGGTAAGAAGTGATCCAGGGGGATATAATCTCGGCCATAGTAGAGCGGGACGTGCATCCTCTCGTGGCGAGGCTGTTGGTGGAGAAGGGTATAAACGACGAGGCTCTGTTGGAGGTCACCTTTGACCCCAGGGTTGAGAACATGCCTCCTCCGGAACTCATCCCGGATATGGAGGAGGCTGTTAAACTTACGGCTAAGTTCATAGGTAGGAAGGAGACCATCCTCGTATGGGGACACGACGACGCCGACGGCGTTACGGGGACATCCATCCTGTACGACGCCATAAAGACGGTCGGAGGACGCGTCCTCTACTACATACCCGACAAGAAGAGCAAGGGAGGACACTCCATAAACGAGGAGGGCCTCAAGTACGCCGCCCAGAACGACGTCAAGCTCATCATCACCAACGACTGCTGTACCAACTCCGAGGACGAGATAGCCATGGCCAAGGACATGGGCATAGAGGTGATAGTGACGGACCACCACGAGGTCTTCGTACAGGACCCCGACTACCTGATAGTCAACCCCAAACGGGGTGGGGCCTACCCCTACCTCTCCGGATCGGCCGTCACCTTCAAGTTCGCCTGGTACCTATTCAAGATAACCAACCACTGGGACATATCCACCATAATACAGGAGAAGCCGGCCTACTTCGTCTGGGCGACCATAGGGATAATCGCCGACCGTATGCCCATATTCTCCGAAAACCGGGCGCTCTACAACAAGGCGGAGGAGATCTTCACCGAGCATACCTTCACCTTCCAGAAGGCATACGAGAACGTCAAGGGGAAGAAACCCACCCTCTACGAGATAACCAACATAATATCCTCCTCCCACACGGCCGGGAACTACCACGAGGGTGTGGAGCTCCTGATGACGGACGACATAAACGTCGCCGAGGATATAATGCGACGGCTCGTCACCTTCTCGGAGATATGGTACCGTAAGGCCGAAGAGCTCCTGGCCGACATAAAGAGGGAGGTCTCCACTGCCCGCCCCTACATAATCGTAGACCTCGGCAAGAAGGGAATGGGCTACCTCGGCTACGTCGCCAACAAGCTGAAGGAGAAGTACAAGGTCCCCTCCATAGCCCTCGGCCGTAGGGACGACAAGAAGGTGGTAGGGGAGCTTAGAGCGCCTCAAGGTTTTGATACCCTTGAGCTTCTGGACAGCATCTCCTGGATGCTCATAGACTACGGCGGTCATAAGGTGGCCTCCGGCTTCTCAATGGACGAGGCCTTCCTCCCCTCCCTCGTTGAGGAGATAGACGCCTTCTTCGCCGAGAAGGGGGACATAGACTACGTAAAGGCGAAGTCCGACCTCATCTTGAAGGCCAACGAGGTGGACGACAAGTTCTTCAAGGACCTGGTCAAGATGGGGTTCCTCGGCCTGAACGCCCACATCCTCGTTGAGGGCAAGTTGGAGGACATATCCAACAAGCTCCTCGGCCTTAGGGTGATAGACCCGCAGGGTTTCCTTGGCCTCTACCCGCCGGAGACGGAGGTCAGGGTCCTGATCCAGACTACCCCCGACGGGCTGTACCTTGAGAGCCTAGAAAAGATAGAGAACCGAGGCTAAAAAAAAGATGTAAAGCGGCATTACAATACTTGGTCATGGCCGACCTAAACGTTCAGAAGCTGCGGGAAGTCTTTGAGAACTTCAAGGAGGAGATGGGGAAGGGGTTGGTAGCCGCCGACATCTTTGACAAGGAGAACCTCGTCCCGCTCATAGGCTACAACTCCAACCCTGTCGCCTGCGCCCTCTTTGGCAAGATTTACCACTTCATCCACGAGGCCGCGAGGGAGGCGGGCTTCCCGCCTATGCACCGCTACTACCTCATAGACATGAAGGACAACAAGGCCGTCATAGTCGTCGACCTCCACGACGACTACCTCCTCGGTATGCTGGCCGACTTCTCAAAGATACAGATAGGCATAGTCCTCAACGTCGTTATACCCAAAGTAATAAGGGAGTTCAACGAGAAGGTCGTATCCTGATGTCCTTCCCGGAGGTGGAAAGGGCCCTCCGGGCGTCCTTTGAGACGCTGCGGGGGGAGTTCGGAGATATCATCGTAGGGATGGGGGCGGTGGACCTGATGAGGGGGACCATCACCGAGTGGACCTACAACCTCCCCCCCGTGTTCCTCCGTACCCACGGCCGCATAGTGAACCTCTTGCGGAAGCACCGGAAGTTGGACTTCGGTTCCTACTACCTGTTTGAAACGGAGGATAGGGGCTTGGTGGTGGTCTTCAACGTCGCCTCAAGGTTCGCCTTCGTCGTCTACGTGAAGTTGGACACCGTACAGATGGGTACCGTCCTCAAGGTCCTCCTCCGGGAACTCAAGGACATCCTATCAACGGGCTACAGCGAGGAGATCCTACGCCGCATTGAGAAGATTATGAGCGTGTCCTAAGTCGGAGGGGGCCGGAAGGCCCCCCTTTTCCCCTACTTCCACGTCGCGTAGGTGCGGCAGTCGGCTCCGCTTTTTTGATAAAGCGTATCCACGACACCCCCGCCCGAGGCGTCTATCAGGACTATGAGGCACATATTGTAGTGGGAAGCGACGAGGTGTGTACCATCCGGACTCCAGATGATACCGTAGGCAAGGGGATCGTGGAAATATACGTCCCGAACGTTGTTGAAGGAGGGGAAGTCCGCGACTGATACACGCGGATTTTCACCATAAAGACCCATCCGTGCGTAGGCTATCTTACCGTCTCTCACGTCCCAGTTGGCCTCCTGAAGGGACTTGTCTCCGGGGAGGTTGATGAGGGTGTCGGCGGATATTACGTAGATCCACGGGTCTTGGGAGTAGGCTCCGGGGTAGTCCTGAAGGGTCATAAGTAGGGTATCGTTCCCGACGAATTCGGGAGATAAATTCACCTTCCCACTAAGGCCGAAGGTCTTCACCGTGTCCCCATTCTGGAGGTCGTAGAGGACCACCTTCAGGTTCCCGGATGTTCCCCACGTGAAGGCGAGGTACCTGCCGTTGGGACTTACTGCAGGCTCCACCTCATCGTTCGGAAGGTCGGTTACCTTCGTCCTTCCGGAGCCGTCAAGGTTGGCTACATATATGTCGTAGTCTCCGTCGTCGTTGGCGGCGAAGTATATCTTGTCTCCGAAGACGAAGGGATACTTCTCGTCCGCGGACGTACCTATGACCTTGGTCAGGGTGCCGTCGTCCAGAGATAGGGTGTAGATGTCGTAGTTCCCGCCCTCGTCGGAGTGGATGTAGAGGACGGTTCCGGCGTAGGGGTTGTTCTCAGGATTGCCCTCTTCAGGGCCTGTCTCCTTCCTACACCCGGCTACTATCAGGCCGACCGCCAGCGTCAGAGATAAGACAGCGTTTAGCCTTTTCATGTTTCACCTCCCTATCTTTTCTCTGGCTTTTTTACCCTTGTATATGTAAATCTCTATACTTCCAGATCTGCCGTATATGGCGATGTATGCGTCCTTGTAGGATAGGTGGAGCTGGTTTCCCGCGACCATACGGGCAGCAGGTTTTCCGAGACTGGATACGTAGAAGTCCTCTATGTCCTTTTGAGTCTTACCCCTTACGAGACCCGCCAGGATGAAGCCGTCCTCGGTCTCCGTCAAGGCCTTGGGCTGGAAACCGGGAGGGGCGAACTTCCTCTCCTCATCATTCAGCTTCACGGATCCTATATCCACCCCGCCGCTCTTTCCCTCCTTCCTCATCTGGCTCTCTAAGGCCTTCTCAACTATCCCCTCCCCCACCTTCTCCGTCACCTTCTCCGTTATCTTCTCGCTAACTTTCTGGGCTATCTTCTGCTGGCAACCTCCGGGTATGCAGGAGAGCGAGAGCAGGAAGATCAGGGGTATAACCCTCCTCACTTCGCACCTCCTTTCTTACCCTTGGAGTAATGCACGATTACGCCACCTTCCTTCTGCTGGATCATCACGGAAAACTTCTCACCTTCCCATACGAGGGTGATGGCGTTCCCCATAACGGGATTCTGAACCTTTTTCGTAGGTTCACCGAACTTGGAGGTGTAGAAGCTTACGATATCCTCCTGCGTTTTACCCTTTACGTTTCCCCAAGCTATGAAACCCTTCTCATCCTCCCCGAAACCCTCAAGTTGGAAACCGGGAGGGGCATACTTGACGGCCTCGCTCTTCTTGAAGGCCTCCCACTGCTTAGCCATAGCGGGGTGGGATAGGTTGGCGGGAGGCTTTACCTGAACCTGCTCGGCGGATTTCGCTGCGCCCTTTTCTGCCTTCTTCTCGGCCTTTTTACCGGTGCAGCCGAGACCACCCAAGAGCAGGGCGACGGATAGAAGGATGACCCTTTTCATCGGTTTTCCCTCCTCCATACTTCGTAATAGAGCCTTACCGGATCGCGGTCTCCCACAGTGCAGGCCCAGTGGTTTGCGGTCCCCGTACCCGACGCAACCTTAATACATTCATCTGACGGATCACCCGGTGTATATCCGGGGCCTTCCCCTACCCCGCAACTTACTAACTCTGCTGCCGGGAGGAGAGGAAGTATCCTCCGCATAACTTTGAATATTAAACGGGGAGCATACACCGTTTCGGCGATTTTGCAGGACGGTCTGCAAAATCGGTCAAGATAGAGTCATTATGTGGATACAATTTGGGATCCGCATCCATGTCGGTGTGTGCGGATTGGGTAGGCAGTTCGGATGGGTTATATGCGTGAAGTTTCCCGTACTACAGGTGTTAGACTTGCGATTTCAGTTCAAAGGCAGACCGGTCCCGATACAAGGACCTTGAAGTGCAATTTTAAGTTTATTGAAGTACGAGTTTCAATTTCCCAAAACTCAACTTTCAATTTTTGAAAGTGTGGACGGTGGCGGGTGATTACCCCCTATCGGCTAATGCCTCCCCATTTTACAGTCCTTTACCATCTTCCCCTCGTCCAGTATCCTTATCTGATCTTACCCTGGTCGGCCATCACCGCCCTTACCCTCTCCCCATCCTTCAGAGACGCCGCCCCAAAGACCACGACCGTATCCCCGATGGACAGGCCGGAGGTTATCTCCACCCTCTTACTCGTGGTTATACCCAGTTTGACGGGTACGTACCTGGCCCTACCGCCCTTGACGACGAAGACCCCCTTCTTCACACCGCCTACCAGAGCGGAGGCGGGTAGCACCAAGGCCGAATCCTTCCTATCAACGACCACGTCCGCCTCCACACTCTGGCCAGGTATAAAGTCCCCACCCTTCAGATAACCCTCAACGCTCAAGGTCCTCGTCTTCGGATCCAACGCCGGGGCTACGGAGGAGACCCTGACCTTCCTCCCCTCTACGTACATAACCGTCCCCTTTGAGACCTTGGGAGCGTAAGGCTCCGGTATCCCCACGACGACCTTTAGGCTCCCCTTATCTACGATCTTCATTATGGGTTTGTCCTTTCCTACGGCCGTACCTATGTCCTTAACGAGGAGCTGGACGTACCCGGAGGCCGGGGCCAGGACCGTCAGGGGTTTTATATCAACGCCGGGGGCGGAGCGGTCTATAAGGGCAACCACTTCCCCCTTTCTGACGTACTGACCGTCCCTGACGTTCAACTTAAGGAGCTTTCCACCCATATCGGGAAAGACCAGGACCTCGTTCTCCCCCCTAACCACCCCCACCAACCTTACCCTTCTCTCTATGGGTGAGGGCTTGACCACCGCCACCTCAACCGTAGGCACCTCCTTTCCCTTGTCTTCACTCCTCGCCTCTCCTCCCTTCCTACCGCACGCACTTAGGACTACCGCCCCAAGGACTACGAGCTTCAAACCTTCCTTCATACGCCGGCTATTATACGGACGTTTTGAACGATCGTTCAAATCACTGGAGGAGGGAGTCCAGCTCCTTTGCGGTTATCCGCCGGACTATCACCCGTCCCTCCGGGTCTTGGTAGGGGTTGTTGCACAGCATCAGGTTTAATATGAGGTCCTCCGGTTCAAGATGGAGGGAGCCGGACAGGAGAGAGGCCACCTTGAGGGCGAGGGCCTCGTCCCCCTCCGTACCGCTGACCCCCTTCAGGAGGGAGGAGACGGTGGCCGGGTCTATCACCCTTAGGAAGTCCGGAGCCTCAACCAACCGGTTCCCCTCAAACCGGAACCCCACCCTCCGCAGGGCGGCCGCCACCTCCGGTTTCACCTCCCCCACCTTTACGGGCATCAGGAGCCTCCTTCCCCTCACCTCCCCCCTTAGGAGTTTCTCGTAGAGGACCCTGAAGGTCGCCCGTCCCTCGTGGACGATGAGGAGGTCGTCCCCTAAGACCTTGACGATGTACCTCCCCACCTTCAACGCCCCCTCCCCCGGACTCCGCACCCTGTCTCTTATACAC